>CAZRXS010000079.1:0-5633 GCA_964604145.1 uncultured Gudongella sp.
GAATCTGTAGATATTTTAAAATCTGCTTGAATTTTATTTAAAACATCAACTATTCCATAATTGATATTGATTGGTTGATAGTTTTCATTTATTATATTAAAGGTGAGTTTATCATTTTTTTTGTTATCCCATTTTGTGAGTAAAATAGAAATTTGGGGTATAACTAGCTCTGCAGAAGAATATGAACTATTTACAATACTAATATTTACAATATTATCTTTAATGTTTATATCAGATACTTTCATGCCAGAACTTTTAACTAAACCAGGAAAGATTAATATTCGATCCTCATCTAGTTTAGACACTAATTCAACTCTTGGTTCGGTACTTTGATAGCCTTTTGAAAGAATGACTTTTTCAACGTAGTAGTCAAAATCAACTTCATTATAATTTAAATCTTTAAGATCTGTTTTAGTTAAAAAAGGTAAGTCTGCTAAAGAACAAGCAGATAAAAGGAGTGTCATTGTAAATACGAAGAATAGTAAAAACCTCTTTTTCATGTCTTATATCGCCTCCTGCTATCAATTTTACCTTATTAAAGTAGTTTCTACAAGTAAATAAATGGAGTAGATTTTTTAGTGGATTTTTGAGAAGAAAAAGTATATTATATATATAGAACAAGTGTTCAGAAAGAAGGGTGGATATGAACGAGTTTAAAATTGAATCATCATATAAATTAACAGGTGATCAACCAGCTGCTGTTGATAAAATAGTAGAGGGTTTAAATAAAGGTATGAAAGATCAAGTGTTATTGGGAGTTACAGGCTCAGGTAAAACTTTTACCATGGCCAATGTAATAGAAAGGGTACAAAGGCCTACTTTAGTAATAGCACATAATAAAACACTGGCCTATCAGCTTGCAAGTGAGTTTAAGGAATATTTTCCTAACAGTGCAGTTGAATATTTTGTAAGTTACTATGACTATTATCAGCCAGAAGCTTATGTACCACAAACCGACACATATATTGAAAAAGATTCTTCAATAAACGATGAGATTGATAAGCTAAGACACTCTGCTACTATGTCCCTATTTGAAAGAAGAGATGTTATAATAGTAGCGTCTGTTTCCTGTATTTATGGGCTCGGAGATCCAATTGATTATGAAAATCTAGTTGTATCGCTAAGACCAGGTATGTTAAAAGATAGAGATGAAGTTATAAGAAAGCTTATAGATATTCAGTATATGAGAAATGACATTAATTTTATCAGAGGTACATTTAGGGTAAGGGGCAATGTTTTAGAGATATTTCCAGCTTCATCAGGAGAAAATACTTTAAGAGTAGAATTTTTTGGAGATGAAATAGATAGAATTACTGAAGTAAAATATATAACAGGAGAGATTATTGGATACAGAAATCATGTATCTATATTTCCGGCTTCTCACTTTGCCACTACAAATGAAAAAGTTAAAAGAGCTGTGGTCAAAATAGAGCTTGAGTTAGAAGAAAGACTTAAGGAACTCCGAGATAAAGACAAGCTTGTGGAGGCACAAAGACTTGAACAGCGGACAAGGTACGATTTAGAAATGTTACGTGAAATGGGATTTTGTTCTGGGATTGAAAACTATTCAAGACATTTAAGCAATAGGCCAGCAGGGAGCAGACCATATACACTTATTGATTATTTTCCAGACGATTTTTTAGTTATTATAGATGAATCTCATGTTTCAATACCACAAATAAGAGGGATGTATTTAGGAGATAGGTCAAGAAAAACTACCCTGGTTGACTACGGATTTAGGCTGCCATCTGCATTGGATAATAGGCCTCTACGCTTTGACGAGTTTCAAGGGATGGTAAATCAGGTATTGTATACCTCTGCAACCCCTGGGCCATATGAATTAGAAAGAGCTTCCCAGGTGGTTGAACAGATAATACGACCAACTGGATTATTAGATCCTGTAATTGAAATAAGACCAACTAAAAACCAAATAGATGACTTATTAACTGAAATAAGAGTTGTTGTAGATAGAAATGAAAGAGTTCTGGTAACGACTCTTACAAAGAGAATGTCAGAGGATTTAACTGACTATTTAAAAGAAGTGGGTGTCAAGGTAACATACCTACACTCAGATATTGATACAATTGAGAGAATGGAGATATTAAGAGACTTAAGATTGGGGAAACACGATGTTTTAGTGGGCATAAATCTTTTAAGAGAAGGTTTAGATTTACCTGAGGTTTCTTTAGTAGCTATTTTAGATGCTGATAAAGAAGGTTTTTTAAGGAGTGAAACTGCATTGGTCCAAACTTTTGGCCGTGCGGCTAGAAATGTATTAGGCAAAGTAGTTCTTTATGCAGATGAGATTACTTCTTCGATGCAAAGAGCAATTGATGAGACAAATAGACGTAGAGAAATTCAGAGAAAGTATAACTTAGAATACGATATTGTTCCAAAATCTATTGTCAAAGATGTAAGGAATATTATAGAAGCTACTCTTGTGGCCGAAGGTGAAGTTGAGTATGATGAGGGTATTTCAAATGAAGAATTAGAAGCCATAGTTATCGGGATGGAAGCAGCCATGCTCAAGGCAGCTGAAACTTTAGATTTTGAAAAAGCTGCAGAATTAAGAGATAAAATTATTCAGATTAAAAAGAAGATAAGAAACTAGAGGTGGAAAAATGACCAAGGATAAGATAAGAGTTCGGGGCGCTAAAAAACATAATTTAAAAAATATTGATATAGATATACCTAGAGATAAATTTACTGTCGTCACAGGACTAAGTGGATCAGGCAAGTCATCATTAGCCTTTGATACTATATATGCTGAAGGGCAGAGAAGATATGTAGAGTCCTTGTCAAGTTATGCAAGGCAATTTTTAGGGCAGATGGAAAAGCCAGATGTAGATTATATAGATGGATTATCTCCTGCAATTTCCATTGATCAAAAAAGCACATCGAGAAATCCACGTTCTACAGTTGGAACTGTTACGGAGGTTTACGACTATTTACGTATTTTATTTGCGCGTGTTGGAACCCCGTATTGCTATAAATGTGGGAAAGAAATCACTAGTCAAACTATTGACCAAATGGTAGATCGAGTTTTAGAATTGCCTGAAAGAACTAAACTTCAAATATTGGCACCGGTTATAAGAGGTAAAAAAGGCGAGCATAAAAAGATTATTGAAGGGATTAAAAAAGATGGATTTGTTAGAATAATTCTTGATGGTGAAATGTTAGAGCTTGATAATGAGATAGAAATGGATAAAAATCGGAATCACAATTTGGATGTTGTGGTTGATCGCATTATAATTAGAGATGGCATAGAAGCAAGGTTAGCTGATTCAATAGAAACAGCCTTAAAACTAGGAGATGGGCTTGTAGTAGTAGATGTGATAGACAAGGAAAAACTAACTTTTAGCCAAAAACTATCTTGTCCAGACTGTGGCGTATCTATTGATGAAATATCCCCAAGGATGTTTTCATTTAATAGTCCGTTTGGAATGTGCGAGATATGTAATGGACTGGGTTTTCATAAAGAAATTGACCCAGAACTTGTAATACCAAATAAAGACCTTAGTGTAAGCAAGGGTGCAATTGCCCCATATGGTCATACTACGGCAAATAGTTACTATAATCAAATATTTAAGACAATAGGAGAACATCATAATTTTACCATGGATCAACCTATATCAGAAGCTCCAAAAGATTTTCTTAATGACTTACTCTATGGAACGAAAAGAAAAATAGAATTTAAGTTTTTAAGTCACTTTGACGATACCGGAGAGAGGGAATACAGAGGAAAATTTGAAGGTGTGGTTCCAAACTTACAAAGAAGATATAAAGAGACTCATTCAGATTATACCAGAAATAAGATTGAGGATTATATGACTGAAATTCCTTGTTCTGCATGTGGGGGAGATAGACTTAGACCAGAAGTGCTAGCTATTAAAGTTAACGGATTAAATATAGCACAGCTTACGGATATGCCAGTAGTAAAAGCATTTGATTTTTTTGAAAATCTTAAACTAAGCGAAAAACAAAAAACAATTGCGCATCAAATCTTAGAGGAAATCCATAAGCGATTACTTTTTTTATCAAATGTGGGATTGGACTATCTAACACTTTCTAGGACGGCTGGGTCTTTGTCAGGCGGGGAAGCTCAGAGGATACGCTTGGCTACGCAAATAGGGTCTAGTCTGGTAGGCGTTATTTACGTCTTAGACGAGCCGAGCATTGGTCTTCATCAAAGAGACAATGCTAAGCTTTTAAAAGCCCTTAGAGACCTAACAAGCCTGGGTAATACGGTTATAGTGGTTGAACACGATGAAGAAACCATGCTTGAAGCTGATAATATAATAGATATTGGTCCAGGTGCAGGTATACATGGTGGCTTTATAGTTGCGCAAGGAAATATTAAGGATATAATTGGTACAAAAGAATCAATTACCGGTAAGTATTTATCAGGAGAACTAAAAATAGAAATTCCTGAAAAGAGAAAAATTATAAATGGTAAATGGCTAGAGATAAAAGGTGCAAGAGAAAATAATTTAAAAGGAATAGATGTAAAAATCCCTCTTGGGCTTATGACTTGTGTGACTGGAGTATCAGGCTCAGGCAAGAGTTCGCTAGTAAATCATGTACTTTATAAAGCGCTAGCTCATAGCTTAAATGGAGCTAGAATAAGGCCTGGGGCTTATGATAAGATAAAAGGAATGGAATATCTAGATAAGGTTATAGAGATAGATCAAAAGCCAATTGGCAGAACCCCAAGATCAAATCCTGCTACGTATACTGGCTTGTTTGACCCAATAAGAGAAGTATTTGCAATGACTAATGAAGCTAAAATGCGAGGCTATAAAAAAGGTAGATTTAGCTTTAATATTAAAGGAGGCCGATGTGAAGCTTGTAAGGGAGATGGAATAATAAAAGTAGAAATGCATTTTCTTCCTGATGTCTATGTACCTTGTGAAATATGTAAAGGAAAGAGGTATAATAGAGAGACTCTACAAGTTAAATACAAAGGAAAGACAATATCAGAAGTGTTAGATATGACAGTTGAGGAAGCTATGGACTTCTTTAAAAATATACCAAAAATCAATAGAAAACTACAGACATTATTTGATGTTGGCCTTGGCTATATAAAAATTGGTCAGCCATCCACGCAACTTTCAGGCGGAGAAGCCCAAAGGGTTAAGCTTGCTACTGAATTATCAAAAAGAGCAACAGGAAAAACCGTGTATATATTAGATGAGCCAACGACAGGCCTGCATTCAGCAGATATTCATAAATTAATCCATGTTTTAAATAAACTCGTTGAAGGGGACAATACAGTTATTGTAATTGAACATAATTTAGATGTTATTAAAACAGCAGACTATATAATTGACCTTGGTCCTGAGGGAGGGGACAAAGGCGGATATTTAGTAGCTGAGGGGACACCTGAAGAAGTTAGCAAGGTAAAGGAGTCTTACACAGGAGAATACTTAAAAGGTATTTTAAAAGCAAGAGAAGCAGATAAATCCCGGGAGGTAGTTTAAGTGTTGGTAAATGAGAAGATTAAAATTTTAAGAGACTCAATGAGAGATAAAGGTTTTACGTGCTATATAGAAGCAACTGGAGATCCTCATAGTTCAGAGTATGTGGCAGATTATTATAAGGGGAGAGAATTTCTAACAGGTTTTACTGGCTCT
>CAZRXS010000080.1:0-5586 GCA_964604145.1 uncultured Gudongella sp.
TACACCTCCTCTTATAGTACTTCCGGTGCTAAGGATATAATCTTCATATAGTTACCACTTCTTAGTTCCCTAGTTACAGGCCCAAAGATACGGGTACCCACTGGATTTTTATCATCTTTTATAATAACAGCTGCATTATCGTCAAATTTAATATATGAACCATCTTGTCTTCTAACGCCTTTTTTTGTCCTAACTACAACTGCTCTAACAATCTCTCCTTTTTTCACAACTCCGCCTGGTGTTGCGCTTTTGACTGAACAGACAACTACATCTCCTATGGCAGCATACTTTTTGTTTGTTCCTCCAAGCACTCTGATTACTAAAACTTCTTTTGCTCCTGAATTGTCAGCTACTCTCATGCGACTCTCAGTTTGAATCATGTTAGAATACCTCCCTTTGCCTCTAGCTCTATTTTGCTTTTTCTAAAATTCCAGTAATTCTCCATCTTTTATCTTTACTAAGTGGTCTAGTCTCCATTATTTGAACTTTATCACCTATACCACATTCATTGTTTTCATCATGTGCTTTAAAATTTGTAGTTCTCTTTAATTGTTTTTTGTAAAGTGGATGCCTAATAAAACTTTCAACAGAAACAACAACTGTTTTATCCATCTTATCGCTTACAACCACACCAGATTTAATTTTTCGTTTTCCTCTTTCCATTAGAGATTAAACCTCCTTCCTTATAGATAATTCTCGTTCACGTGAAATAGTTTTTACACGTGCAATATCTTTTCTAACTGAACTTACTCTTAAGGGGTTATCTAATTGACCTGTAGCCAATTGAAATCTCAAGTTAAAAAGTTCTGATTTTAGGTCTAATAATTTACTATTTAATTCTTGTTCTGACATTTGGCGAATTTCTTTAGCTTTCATTAGCTTCACCACCCTTATCTTGTGTTTCTTCTCTCATTACAAATTTAGTTTTGATAGGTAGTTTGTGCGCGGCCAGCCTCATGGCTTCTCTAGCTTCTTCTTCTGATACACCACCCATTTCAAATAATATCCTACCTGGTTTTACAACTGCTACCCAATATTCCGGTGCTCCTTTACCTGAACCCATACGAGTCTCAGCCGGTTTTTGAGAAACTGGCTTATCAGGGAATATTTTAATCCAGATATTTCCGCCTCTTTTTACATATCTAGTCATAGCTCGTCTAGCAGCTTCTATCTGGTTTGAAGTTATCCAAATTGGTTCTAAAGCTTGCAATCCGTATTCTCCATAAGTAATGGTATTACCACGAAGTGCATTTCCCTTCATTCTACCTCTATGAGCTCTACGGTGTTTTACTCTTTTAGGCATTAACATATTAATATTCCTCCTTCCTACGACATAATCTATTTTGCTTGTGCTTCCTCATTTTCCCTATAATTTACTTTTTTTGTAGGAAGTACTTCTCCTTTATAAAGCCAAACCTTAACTCCCAGTTTTCCATAAGTTGTATCTGCTTCTGCAAAACCATAGTCAATGTCAGCTCTTAGTGTTTGTAGCGGTATGGTTCCCTCATTGTAACCTTCGGTTCTAGCCATATCTGCTCCACCAAGTCTTCCTGATATTTGTGTTTTAATACCTTGTGCTCCAAATCTCATAGTTCTTTGAATAGCTTGTTTCATAGCCCTTCTAAAAGTTACTCTTCTCTCAAGTTGAGATGCTATATTTTCAGCTACTAATTGTGCATCAAGTTCAGGTGATTTAATCTCTTCAACATTGATAACAACACTTTTCCCAGTCATTTTTTCAATATCAAGTCTTAATTCTTCAACCCCAGTACCGCCTCTACCTATAACCATTCCAGGTTTAGCAGTAAAGACCGATACCTTTATCTTGCTAGCTGCCCTCTCTATTTCAATCTTAGAAATTCCAGCAATAAATAACTTTTTCTTTATAAATTCACGAATCTTATAATCTTCTACAAGAAATTCATTAAAAGTCTTTTTATCAGCATACCATTTTGAATCCCAATCTCTTATTACGCCTACTCTAAAACCATTTGGGTTAACTTTTTGACCCATTAACTATCCCCTCCTTTTCTACTCGCGTTCTTTGACAACAATCCCTATATGGCTACTTCTTTTAATTATTGGGTATGCCATTCCCCTTGCCTTTGGTCTGAATCTCTTCATTCTAGGGCCTTCATTAGCATAAGCTTCTGATACATAAAGATTATCTCTATCAAGATTAAAGTTGTTTTCAGCATTTGCAACTGCAGAATTTAAGACTTTTTCAAGCGCTTTCGCACCTTTCTTTGGTGTAAATTTCAAAAGCGAAAGAGCCTCATCTACTTGCTTGCCTCTGATTTCAGCACATATAAAATTAACTTTTAATGGTGAAATCCTAACGTATTTAGCTATAGCATTGACTTCCATGATTCTTACCTCCCCCTTTTTACTCTCTTACAGTTTTTACCACAGTTGATTTTTCGCCTCTACTACTATGACTTCTAAAAGTTCTAGTTACTACAAACTCTCCCAATTTATGGCCTACCATGTCTTCAGTAACATATACCGGTACGTGTTTTCTACCGTCATGAACAGCAATAGTATGCCCTACCATTTCAGGGAAAATAGTTGAACGGCGTGACCAGGTTTTTATGACTTTTTTATCATTTGTTTTATTTAACTCTTCTACTTTTTTTAGTAGATGATCATCAATAAATGGTCCTTTTTTAAGGGATCTACCCATAATTTATTTCCTCCTTTAAGCAACTATCTGACTCTTCCTCTTACGATATATTGATTTGATTTCTTGTTTTTCTTTCTAGTTTTATAACCCAGAGCTGGTTTACCCCATGGAGTATTTGGTGCTGGCATACCAATTCCAGTTTTACCTTCTCCACCACCATGTGGATGGTCTACTGCGTTCATTGCACTACCTCTAACTGCAGGCCTCTTGCCCATATGTCTTGATTTCCCCGCTTTGCCAATTACAATAAGCTCGTGGTCGATATTTCCAACTTGTCCAATAGTTGCCCTACAATCAATTGAAACCAACCTAAATTCACCTGATGGCAATTTAATCTGTGCATACTTACCTTCCTTTGCCATTAGTTGAGCTTCTGATCCAGCTGATCTAGCTAACTGCGCACCTTTGCCAGGCTTCATTTCTACATTATGCACTGTGGTACCTACTGGCATATCCTTTAGTTTTAGTGCATTTCCTATTTTTATATCTGCATTTTCTCCTGATTCAATGGTATCGCCTACTTTTAATTTATAAGGTGCAATTATATACCTTTTATCACCATCAACATAATGTATTAAAGCTATATTTGCAGTTCTATTTGGATCGTATTCTATTGCTGCAACCTTTCCAGGTATTCCATCTTTATTTCTTTTAAAATCAATTATCCTATATTTCTTTTTCGTTCCCCCGCCTCTATGACGACTAGTTATTCTACCTTGTGAGTTTCTTCCACTGCTTTTATTTAAACTAACCACTAAGGCTTTTTCTGGCTCTTTTTTAGTGATTTCTTCAAAAGTTGAAACAGTCATATGTCTTCTGGCAGGGGAAGTAGGTTTGAATTTCTTTATACTCATTGGTTCTTCCCTCCTTTTATCTTCCTAATTATTCCATTCCCTCAAAGAATTCAATCTTCTTAGAGTCTGGTGTTAATTTAACAATTGCCTTTTTCCAGCTTGGTCTGCGACCACTGTGTAAACCTTGTCTCTTTATTTTCCCTAGCATATTCATAGTATTTACTTTTTCTACCTTTACTCCGAAGATGGTTTCAACAGCTTTTTTCACCTCGGTTTTATTAACTCTTTTATCAACAACAAATGTGTATTTACCTAAATTCATATCGTCCATGCTTTTTTCTGTTATAATTGGTTTTATAATTATATCGTGTGGATTACGCATTATATATACACCTCCTCCACTTTTTTAACAGCTTCTTTGGTTATAATAAATGAATTATACTTTAAGATATCATATACATTTAATGTACTAACTATTGTTGTTGCTACATAAGGCATATTCTTTGTTGATCTGATTACATCTATGTTTTTTTCATCTGTTACAATAAGTGCTTTACTATCTGAATTAAGATTGGCAAGTATCTTCTTCATTTCTTTTGTCTTTGGTGCATCAAGTTTAAATTCATCGACTACAATTATTTCATTGTCATTTGCCTTTGCTGTTAAAACTGATTTAAGAGCTAATCTCTTTACTTTTTTAGGAACACTGTAAGAGTAATCTCTTGGCTTTGGTGCAAATACTACTCCACCACCTTTCCATTGAGGTGATCTAATGGAGCCTTGTCTTGCACGGCCAGTTCCTTTTTGTCTCCAAGGTTTTCGACCTCCACCCCTAACCTCTGCTCTGGTTTTAGCAGATTGAGTCCCTTGTCTTTTATTAGCAAGCTGGTTCTTAACTACTTCATAAACCGCATGCTCATTTATTTCAATTCCAAAAATGGTATCTTTTAATTCCATTTGT
The DNA here is from genome assembly GCA_964604145.1 of uncultured Gudongella sp. Taxonomy (GTDB): domain Bacteria; phylum Bacillota; class Clostridia; order Tissierellales; family Tissierellaceae; genus Gudongella. The sequence goes on from CAZRXS010000080.1 coordinate 4,439, forward strand.
TCTACTACTTCTCCTTGCATATCATACACATTAACTTTAGGCATTTTACATCCTCCTTTCTGCGTGGATTATTGCTTTTTAACTGTTTCTTTTATTATTATAAGTCCTTTTTTAGGTCCTGGAATTGCACCTTTAATAAGGATTAGATTATTATCTAAATCCACATTTATTACTTCAAGATTTTGAGTAGTAACTTTTTCATTGCCCATTCTACCCATCATTCTATGACCTTTAAAAACTTTCCCTGGAGAAGTACCAGCTGAAAGCCCACCAGGCATTCTATGAAATTTAGAACCATGAGTTTCACGACCTCTAGAAAAGCCATGTCTTTTTATAACACCCTGAGTTCCTTTTCCCTTAGAAGTTCCAGTAACATCTACCTTGTCTCCTGCTGAAAAAACATCAACTTTAATTTCTTGACCTATTTCATAATCATCTACACTATCTACTAAGAATTCTTTTAGAAACTTAGTATATGCTAAATTTGCTTTATCAAAATGACCTTTTCTAGGCTTAGTAACTCTTCTTTCCTTAACATCCTCAAAGCCGACTTGGATTGCACTGTAACCATCATTTTCTACAGTTTTCTTTTGTACTACGAAGAGAGGACCTGCCTGAACAACTGAAACTGGAATAACTCTTCCATCTTCAGTAAAAACCTGGGTCATTCCAACTTTTCTACCCATCATATTCTTCATTGTTACACCTCCAACTTTATAGTGGATTGCATTTTGCAATCATATAAATTATTATAGTTTTATTTCTATATCTACTCCTGCAGGTAAATTCAACTTCATAAGTGAATCTACAGTTTTTTGATTAGGGTTTAGTATGTCTATCAATCTTTTATGAGTTCTTTGCTCAAATTGTTCTCTGGCGTCCTTATACTTATGAACAGCCCTTAAGATAGTTATAATCTCTTTTTCTGTTGGTAATGGTACTGGACCAGATACATCAGCACCTGTTCTTTTTGCCGTCTCAACAATTCTTCCAGCTGAAGAATCTAATAATTCATGATCGTAAGCTTTTAACCTAATTCTAATTTTCTGATTCTTTGCCATTTAAATTCCCTCCTTCTATCGCATGCTAGCATTGTACATGCAACTAGAGATGCCGATACACTCTGCCGGGTGTTTTCTATTTTTTTT
>CAZRXS010000081.1:0-5584 GCA_964604145.1 uncultured Gudongella sp.
CGTTTTTCTATTCTTGAAACAGTCATCTGTGAAATTTCTAATTTATTTGCAATAGTAACTTGAGTCCTTTTATTAAAGTATCTTTCTATTAGGATCTCTCTTTCTACATCATTTAACTTCTCCATAGTCTTAGCTAAAAAATCATTGTTTTCTATTCTAGAAAAGTAAAGATCTTCTTCTCCAATCAACTCCGCAAGATTAACTTCCTTGTCGTCATTATGTGAATCAAAGGTAACATCTAGTGATTGTGGCGTATATACCTTGCTTGCTTCCATTGCTTCCAATACTTCTTCTTCAGTAACACCTACATAGTTTGCTATATCCTCAACGCTTGGTACTTTTTGCAATTCCTGGCTTAAAAGAACTTTAGCATTGTTTATCTTCTTAGATAGTTCTTGAATTCTTCTAGGAACTCTAATTGTCCAACCCTTATCTCTAAAGTGTTTTTTTATTTCACCTATAATTGTAGGCGTTGCAAAACTTGAAAATTCAAAACCTTTTTCTATGTCATACCTTTCAATTGCATATATAAGACCTATACTTGCAACCTGATAAATATCATCAAAGTCAATTCCCCTATTTGCATATTTTTTCGCCAATATTTCGGCTATATAGAGGTGTTTTTCTATTAAATGATCCCTTAACTCTTTACTTGGGTTCTCATGATACTCTCTAAAGAGTTTTTTCATTTCAGCTTTATCTTGAGCTGTTTTTCTGTCTTTGCTATAGCGTTTTGCATTTCCCATAGGACTACCATCCTTAATCTATATATTTGACTATTTTAATTTCATTATTCGAGTAGTAGACCTCATCCATTAATGATTCAATAATCATTCTTCCCATATTGCTCTCTTTGGTCTCCTCGCCTTCTTCAGCTAAGCTCTCAGCCCAACTTACTACAACTTCTAGCTTTTCTTTTAGCAAATTATAGACAATTTTAATCTCATCATCTATTGATTTTCCAAAGGACAATATACAAGCTTCACCCATAGCAACTTTTAAATCTTCAATTTGGTCAATATTATAGCCTATTTTATTGCCAAGAGATGATGATACCAATCTTACTGTACTAATATAATCAGGTTTTCTAGGTATAATTACCGTTACTTGGTCATTAAGCATTCTCTCCACCCCTGATTATAAAAAGTTTATCTAATTCTGTAATATCAAAGAGCTTTCTAATATTAGGCTTTATATTGTCTATATAAATCTTAAACTCTGTCTCTTGTAACATTTTTAATAATCCTATTAGGGCACCTAGTCCAGTAGAGTCAATGTACTCTAAATGTTCACCTTCTATTACCAAATCCGCTCTTTTTTCTTCATAGGCTTTTATAACTTCTTCTTTAAATTCAGATGAAGTGTAAATATCAATCTCGCCTATGGGTTTTATAACCCATTGATTACCATCATAGTTAAAATCTACCTTTGTATTTAGTGACATTTATTCTCCCTCCATTTATTGAATGTATTTATCTTATACTAAAAATATGGAAATGTAAAGTTTTATAAGCTCTCCTACTCCCCAATATACTGAGCTACAGCGACTACTTTATCATCTTTCATTCTCATAAGAGTAACACCCTGGGTATTTCTACCCATAATTGATATATCTTTGATCCCTAGTCTTATTATTGTCCCATTTAAAGATATTATCATTATTTCATCCTGATCACTAACTACTCTAGCAGAAACAATATCCCCTGTTTTTTCTTTAATACTATAGGTTATTAATCCTTTTCCACCTCTAATTTGGGTTTTATACTCATCCAATAGAGTTCTCTTGCCAAAGCCTTTTTCTGAAATAACTAGTAGATGCTTGTCCTTTTCAACTATTTCCATGGATACAACTAAGTCATCTTTCTTTAATGATATTCCTTTTACTCCCATAGCAGTTCTTCCCATATCTCTTACGTCTTTTTCATTAAATCTAATGGCCATACCTTTTTTTGTAACGAGAATTAAATCTTCTTCTCCATCAGTAAGTTTTACGCTTATCAATTCATCATCATCTCTAAGAGTTATTCCAATTATCCCAGTTTTACGAATATTTTCAAACTGACTTAATTCAGTTTTTTTAACTGTTCCATCTCTTGTAGCCATAACAAGGTAACCTTGTGGATTGTGTTTATATAGAGGAATTATAGCAGAAACCCTTTCATCAGGATTTAAAGAGAGCAGATTTACTATGGCTGTCCCCCTAGCAATTCTACTTCCTTCAGGAATCTCATATGCTTTTAATGAGAACACTCTTCCCTTGCTTGTAAAGAATAAAATCGTACTATGTGTAGATGTGATATAGAGATCTTCTACAAAGTCTTCTTCTCGTTTTGAAAGAGCAATTACCCCTCTCCCCCCTCTTTTTTGAGGTCTATAAGTGCCTTCTGGCATCCTTTTAATATAACCAAAATGGGTTAGTGTTATTACTACATCTTCATCTTCAATCATATCTTCCATATTTATTTCATCAGCTGATAACATTATTCTGGTTTTTCGCATATCCCCATATTTTTCTTTTATTTCTAATAATTCTTCTTTAATTATGCCAAGAACTACTTTTTCACTCCCAAGTATTTCTTTAAACCAATTTATTTGCTTTATCAATGCTTCGTATTCTTCATTTAATTTATCAGATTCAAGACTTGTAAGTCTTTTTAATCTCATATCTAAAATAGCTTGTGCTTGAATTTCTGAGAATTCAAACGTACTCATCAAAGCTTCCCTTGCGCTTTGATCATCACTTGAAGCTCTTATTATTTTAATTATCCTATCTATATTATCAAGGGCAATACGCAGTCCTTCTACAATATGTGCCCTTGCCTCAGCTTTTGCTAGATCAAATTTTGTCCTTCTTATTATTATTTCTTTTTGATGTTCAAGGTAATAGTGAAGTATTTGCTTTAAATTTAAAACTTTAGGTTGGCCATCGACAAGTGCAAGGTTTATTATTCCAAAGGTAGCTTGTAGTTGAGTATGCTTAAAAAGGTTATTTAGAACTACTTTAGGATTAGCATCTCTTCTAACTTCTATTACAATCCTCATTCCTTCTCTATCAGATTCATCTCTTAAATCAGATATGCCTTCTAGTTTTTTATCCCTAACGTATTCTGCAATTTTTTCTATTAATCTTGCTTTATTAACTTGATATGGTATTTCAGTTACTATAATGCTATGCTTGCCCTTAGATGATTCCTCAATCTCTGCTACAGCTCGCATCCTTATTTTGCCTCTACCAGTTTTATAGGCCCTTCTAATTCCTTCTTTTCCCATAATATTTGCACCTGTGGGAAAATCTGGTCCTTTTATTACCTTTGATAGTTCTTCAATAGATACATCAGGATTCTCAATCATTAAATCAATACCCTCTATTACTTCTCTAAGGTTATGAGGTGGCATATTAGTAGCCATTCCAACTGCAATTCCAGAAGATCCATTTACTAAAAGGTTGGGAAATCTACTTGGCAATACCACAGGCTCCATTAAACTTTCATCAAAATTTGGCTTATAGTCTACCGTTTCTTTTCCTATATCTCGCATCATTTCCATTGCTAGTTTTGTTAATCTAGCCTCTGTATAACGCATTGCCGCGGCACTGTCGCCATCTACACTACCAAAGTTACCATGTCCATCTACAAGTAAGTATCTGGTGTTAAAGTCCTGTGCTAGTCTTACCATTGCTCCATAAACTGAACTGTCTCCATGTGGATGGTACTTACCAAGTACATCTCCAACAACCCTCGCTGATTTTCTATGGGGTTTATCAGGCGGCATATTTAATTCATCCATAGCATAAAGAATTCTTCTATGAACGGGTTTTAGACCATCTCTTACATCAGGAAGTGCACGGCTTACAATTACGCTCATTGCATAATCCAAATAAGAGGTCTTCATTTCATCTTTAAGATTTATATCTATTAACTTATCTCGTTCGTTTTCCATTTTTACCTCCTAGATGTCAAGATTCTTAACATATTTTGCATTTTCTTCAATAAATTCTCTTCTAGGTTCTACTTTATCGCCCATTAATGTCGTAAATATTTCATCTGCAACAAGTGCATCTTCAATATTAACTCTTAATAAAGTTCTATTATCTGGATCCATTGTAGTATCCCAAAGTTGCGTAGCATCCATCTCTCCAAGACCCTTATACCTTTGAATTGTATAGCCTGTATTTTGGAGTTCAGCTAAAGTTTCTTCTAACTCTTTTTCTGTATATGCATAATACTCTTTTCTATTCTTTGTCACCTTATAAAGTGGGGGTTGAGCTATATATATATTTCCATTATCTATCAATTCTCTTAGATACCTATAAAAGAAAGTTAAAATTAATGTTCGTATATGGGCCCCATCAACATCCGCATCCGTCATAATTATTATTTTCCCGTATCTTAGCTTATCAAGATTAAAGTCTTCGCCAATACTGGTACCAAAAGCAGTTATCATGGCTTTAATCTCATCAGAGCTTAGGATCTTATCTAACCTTGCTTTTTCAACATTCATAATCTTACCCCTTAAAGGTAAGATTGCTTGGAATCTTTTATCTCTTCCTTGCTTAGCACTACCACCAGCTGAATCTCCCTCGACAATATATATTTCAGTTTCACTAATATCGTTAGATTGGCAATCAGCAAGTTTTCCTGGCAAGGTAGTATTATCAAAAATACTTCTTTTTCTAGTTAAATCTCTTGCCTTTCTAGCAGCTTCTCTTGCTCTTTTTGAGCTAATCGCCTTATCTAGTATAATTTTAGAAATTTTAGGATTTTCTTCTAAATAATTGCTTAAAAAGTCATTGGTCAATGACTCTACTATTCCTCTTGTCTCACTATTTCCAAGTTTTCCTTTTGTTTGTCCCTCAAATTGAGGTTCTGGGAGTTTTACAGAAAGAATTGCAGTTATTCCCTCTCTAACATCATCACCTGTAAGGTTATCGTCTTTTTCCTTTAAAAAATTATACTTTCTAGCATAATCATTGATACTTCTTGTTAAAGCAGTTCTCAATCCTGAAAGATGAGTTCCACCATCAGCAGTTCCAATATTATTTGCAAATGTAAATACATTTTCGCTATAGCCATCTGTATACTGGAGCGCTAGCTCTACAGTAGTAAAGTCTTTTTCATTTTCAAAATATATAACATCTTTGTGGATAGGATTTTTCTTTTTATTTATATATTCAACAAATGATTTTATTCCACCATTGTAATGAAATTCTTTTTTCTTTCCCACTCGCTTATCTTCTAATGATAGTTTTATACCTTTATTTAAAAAAGCCATCTCCCTAAATCTACTTTCCAAGGTTTCATAGCTGTACTCAAGTGTTTCAAATATCTTATAATCTGCTTTAAAATGGATCATTGTACCTGTGGTATCTGCTTTGCCAACTATTTCTAGTTCACCATCTGGTTCTCCTCTTTTGAATTTTTGCCTATATAAATTCCCATCTCTTTTTACTTCAGCAATAAGCCATTCTGAAAGAGCATTCACAACAGAGACGCCAACCCCATGTAAACCTCCTGATACTTTATATGCAGAACCATCAAATTTTCCTCCTGCATGAAGTATTGTCAATACAGTTTCTACAGTTGAT
>CAZRXS010000082.1:0-5481 GCA_964604145.1 uncultured Gudongella sp.
GATGTGGAATTAAGCTACAAACTTATAAAAAGAGCTATGGAAAATGGGAAGCATGTTGTAACAGCTAATAAGGCTGTGATATCAGCATATTTTGAGGAACTATCCTATCTTGCTGAAAAAAATGAGGTCTATTTTCTGTATGAAGCAAGCGTTGGCGGTGGAATACCAGTATTAAAGCCATTAAAGGATCAAATTCAATTTAATAGCATTGAAAGAGTCCAAGGCATTCTAAATGGGACATGCAACTTTATCTTAACTAAGATGTCTAATGAAGGCTTAGACTATGGAGAGGTCCTTAAAGAAGCTCAAGAACTTGGCTATGCTGAAGCAGACCCCACAGCAGATGTCGAAGGCTTGGATACTATGAGGAAGTTAAGAATCTTATCTTCGCTTGCTTTAGGTGCATCTATTACTGAAGATGATATTGTATATAGTGGCATAGATAAAATTACCTCACTTGATATTGAACTTTTAGCTAAAAAGAATCGAAGGGTAAAGCTTATTGGAGAAGCAATAAAAAGTGAAAATATCTATACTGCTGTTGTATGGCCTAAAGCAGTGTCAGAATCCAGTCCATTAAAAAATGTTGATGGAGCCTTTAACTCAGTCCTTATTAAAGGTGATTTATCCGATACATTAAATTTCTATGGACCAGGTGCAGGTATGTACCCTACTGCAAATGCCATCTGGACAGATATTATTGATTGTGTGCTCGGAAATGGATCAAAGTCGAGCCCACTTAAGAATAATAAACTCCACAAAGATAAACATATTTTTAGTAGATTTTATTTAAGAGTCTCCGATTACAAAGCACAGGATTGGGTTGATTTTAGTGATATTATCGAAGAAGTCATAGAAGATAGTCAAGACCTTGCCATAATTACAAAGAAGTTGACATTAGAAATAATTGTAGAAAAGCTCGCAGAATTACGCGATGATAGATACACTTTAATAGCATATGAGGACTAGGAGGTAGTAGTTATGAACTATACAAGCACCAGGGATAATAGTATAAGCATCTCTTCAATGGATGCAATAATTAAAGGAATATCCGAAGATGGTGGGCTCTTTGTTCCTGAATCTATACCGCATTTTCACAATCTAGATAGCTTTAAAGACGAGAAATTTTCAGAACTTGCTTATAAAATCTTAAGTCTTTTTTTAACTGACTACAGCGAAGAACAATTAAAACTGGCTGTTAAAAATGCTTATGATGAAAAGTTTTCATCGCGAGATATTGTAGAGATTAAAAAAACAAAGGAAGCTTTTTTTCTAGAGCTATTTCATGGACCAACTTCTGCATTTAAGGATATGGCCCTACAAATTATGCCCCACTTACTCCAAATTGCATTGAAAAATAAGGAGATTAAAGAAAAAATAGTAATCCTCGTTGCAACATCTGGAGATACTGGTAAAGCAGCTTTAGAGGGCTTTAAAGATATTGAGGGGATTGAAGTAGTTGTCCTTTATCCAGATAAGGGTGTTAGCGATATTCAACGTGCACAGATGCAGACCCAAACAGGCGATAATCTTTATGTAATTGCGATAAATGGGAATTTTGACGATGCTCAAAACGAGGTTAAAAGTATATTTTCTGATAGAGAATACAATAAAGAACTTTTAGAAAATGGCTTTAGCTTATCTTCAGCTAATTCAATTAATATTGGAAGGTTGATACCACAAATAATTTATTATTTTTATGCTTATTTAAAAATGCTAGAGAAAAGAGAAATTAAAGCGAGTGAGAAGATTAATATTGTAGTTCCAACAGGTAATTTTGGGAATATCTTAGCTGCATATTATGCCAAGGAAATGGGTTTACCTGTTAATTATTTAATTTGTGCATCAAATGATAACAATGTTTTAACAGATTTTTTTAATAATGGTATCTATAATAAAAATAGAGAGCTGCTGCTTACTTCATCCCCATCTATGGATATATTAATTTCAAGTAACCTTGAGAGATTTCTATACCATATCTCTGATGGTGATGAAAAGCTAGTCTCCCAAAAAATGAAAGAGTTAAAAGAAAATGGAAAGTATAGCACAGATAGGATTCCTGAAGAATTAATATCAGGAGAGTATATAAATGAAGAAGAAGTATCCTATTGGATAAAAAGAGTATTTAAAGAGCAAGCTTATGTGATGGATCCCCATACAGCTGTTGCTTATGGAGCTTATCAAAAATATCTAAAAAAGACTCAGGACAAGCATAAGACATTAATAGCATCAACTGCAAGTCCATATAAGTTTCCAGCAAAAGTCTTAAGCGCAATTGGGATAAAAACACCGGAAAACGACTTTTTAGCAATGGAAATCCTAGAGAAAAATACCAATGCAAAATTCCCTAAAAAACTTAGAGACTTAAGTAAACTTCCTATTGTTCATGATATTGTTGTAGAAAAAAAAGATATTAAAGCTACTATTTCAAAACTCCTAAAAGGAGGAAAAAGCTATGATTCAAATTAATGTCCCTGCTACAAGTGCAAATCTTGGACCTGGTTTTGATGCATTGGGAATTGCATTAAATAGATATAATAGCTTTTATATAAAGAGAGTAGATAAAACAGATTTTATAAATGAAAATCTTGTTTACAGATCTTATCGCAAGGTATTTGAACTTCTTGACAAAGCTTTTATAGATGTAGAAATTAAAATGGATGCGAACATACCTGTTTCTCGTGGATTAGGTTCCTCTGCAGCCTGTATAGTAGGTGGAGTTATGGGAGCAAATGAAATGCTAGGAAGACCCCTCTCAAAAGAGGAGATACTAGAAATTACAACCATGATAGAAACCCATCCTGATAATGTAGCGCCCGCTATTTACGGGGGGCTAGTTACAAGTGTAATGGAAGGTGATAAGGTATATTTTTGCCAGCTTCCAATAAAAAACGAGTTAGAATTTATCTCACTAGTTCCAGACTTTAAGCTCTCTACAAGCTTAGCTAGAGAGGTTTTACCAAAGACTATTTCTTACAAAGACGGCGTTTATAATGTGGGTAGAGTGGGCCTATTACTAGCTGCATTAACAAGGGGCAGAGATGATTTATTAAAACATGCATTTAAAGATAAACTCCATCAGCCATATAGGGGAGATTTAATACAAGGATTTGATAAGATAATGGATTTTGCAAGTAATAATGGGGCATTAGGATGTTATCTAAGTGGAGCAGGACCAACAATTATGTGTGTCTTAAACAGCGAGAATCTAGAATTTGAAGAAAAGGTAAAAACTTATATGAAAAGAAACTACCCTAATTGGATGGTCTATTCACATCTAGTTGATAAACTAGGTGCTACTGTAAGGTCAGATTAGGGATAGATAGTATAAAAATCGCTAAGAGCATATGTTCTTAGCGATTTTTTAATAAACTATTTATCTACTTCTATAGGATCTTCTATGCTGATATGGCCCATTAGGCTTTCTACTTTTTCACCATCAACAAGAAACTGGACTCTATCGATATGATCTAGACCACCTAGAGATTCCACAGTTTGACTAATAATATAGCTTTCTTGCATTGAACCCCCATGTAAGTTTTCTCCTTTGAAGTTTACATAGGAAGTTCCATCTAGAGTTTCAACACCTATTAATTCAAGGTTTTGAGGAAAAGATGTAGACATTTTTTCAGTATCTTCTGGCCCTTTCATCAATTCCCTAACTATTGCTTCTTCAAGAGACATCTCTGGTCCATATGTCACAGTTCTTTCTTCAGTGAGCATCCAATCAAACTTTTCATCACCACTAAGAATATACTCGTTATTGCCAAAATACAAAACAACATCCTGAGTCTTTTCGGTAGGTTCCTCTGGATCCATTGGTTCTTCTACTATAGGATCCTCAGGTTCTTTGGGCCCGTTCTTTGGAGTACAGGCAATTAATGTAAAGACAAGTAGTAATGATATTATCAATAAAATAGTTTTTTTCATCTAAATTCCTCCTTTTAAATAGAATCGCTAAAGCCTTCTATATATCTATTTTAGCACTTTAAGCCTTTATAAGCAATTTACAATTTGGTGACAAGAAGTGCTTGCTTATGTTAAAATATATTAAAAGAGATTGTGAGGGGGCTAGATTATGATTCTAATATTTGCAGTAGATGGTAATTGGAAAATAGGGCTTGGTGGACAAATGCTTGTGGAAATAGAAGAGGATTTGCATAGGTTTAAAGAGATTACTGATGGACATATTGTAATAATGGGTAGAAAAACTATGGAAGCTCTACCTGGGCAAAATCCACTCTCTAATAGAATTAATATAATAATAACCAGACAAAAGGATTTTAAGAAAGAGGATTTTATTGTAGTAAACTCCATGGAAGATCTTTTTCCTTTGTTAAAAGAAATAAATCCCAATAAAGAAAAGAAAGTCTTTGTTACAGGTGGTGGAACAATAGCAAGACAGCTCCTTTTGTTTTGTAACAAGGCGTATATAACTAAAGTATTTAAGGATTTTAAAAATACAGATACTTTTATACCTAATCTAGATTTAGATGAAGATTGGGAAGTAGTAAAAGAATCAGAAGTCCATAGGCAAGGAGATATCTATTATAGATATGTAGATTATGAAAGGGTAAGGTGGTAGAATGGGCGTTAAGGAATTAATTACATTTGATGATTTTTTAAAATTAGATATTAGAGTTGGAACAATAATTGATGCTAAAAAGTTTGAAAAGGCTAGAAACCCATCATATAAACTACTTGTGGATATGGGAGATGAGATAGGTAAAAAACATTCAAGTGCTCAAATTACTGACCACTATGCACCAGAAGACTTAGTAGGAAAGCAAGTACTTGCTGTTGTAAATTTCCCACCTAGGAATATTGCAGGTTTTTTATCAGAAATTTTAGTACTTGGTACCTATTCTAAAGACGGCGTAGTTCTTATAAGACCAGATAAAAAAGTAGAAGAGGGGGATATTTTAGGTTAAGTGTTTTTCTAATATTTTTTTTAGAGTGATTTCGTAGTTTTTATTATTTGACTTCACTCTTTTCTTTGCTTTACTGACATAAACACCACGTTGCCTTAATTCTCTATTGATATGTCTAGTTGAGAGCATGGCATCTATATTATCATTGTCAATTATATAGCCATTTTGGTTGACAACAATTCCTTCTTTTGCAAGTGCCATCGCAGCAAGACCATTATCCTGAGTAATTACAAGATCGCCTTTTTCCATATGATTAACAATATAGTAGTCTACACTATCTGATGATAAATCAACAGTTACAAGCTCTGCATAAGAGTTATTTATTACATGGGCATAGTTTTTAACAATTACCACAGGAATCTTGAATTCCTTAGCAATATTTACAGTTTCATTAACTACTGGACACCCATCTGCATCTATAAAAATCTTCATATTTACACTCCTATATCATTTTTCTTTTTTATATGAGTTTTAAGTAATTAGTTTAATTAAACTAATTATACCCCATATAGAGATCAATTCACAAATCACAAATCACAATTCACAATTC
>CAZRXS010000083.1:0-5481 GCA_964604145.1 uncultured Gudongella sp.
TCCAAAGATGCAACAGCACGAGATATGCAGATATCATACTTCTCTCTATACTCAACTTTTCTAGAAAGCTCTTCTGCTCTACCATGTATAGTTTCAACATCTTTTAATTCTAATAATTGTATTAGTTTATCTAAGAAGCCAATCCTCTTCTTTAAGCTATCTAGCAATGTTACTTTTAGGCTCTGATTATATATTTTTAAAGGTAGACCAGGAAAACCACCGCCTGTTCCTATATCTATAATACTAGCATTATCTTTTATTAAATCTGATAGTACAGGCGTTAAGCTATCTGCAAAGTGTTTTAAATCAATCTCATAATCTTCCCTTATAGCCGTTATGTTTATTTTTCCACTCCACTCTTTTAGCATTTCTTTATACACATCAAAGTCAGAGCACATCTTATCTGTTAAATCTATTTCAAGTTCTTTGGCAATATCGTATAACTTTCCATCCTTAGGCAAGACTTCCACCTCTTCTTTTTTGTTCTAAATAAATAAGCAGTACATTGATATCAGAAGGGGATACTCCTGAAATCCTTGAAGCCTGTCCTACTGACTCAGGCTTAATTTTAGCAAGCTTTTGTAGCGCTTCATTACTTAATCCTCTTACTTTTCTATAGTCTAAATCTGGGTCAAGCACTCTATTTTCAAGCTTTTTAAACTGTCCAATCTGTACCATTTGCTTCTTTATATAGCCTTCGTATTTTATCTGAGTTTCTACTTGTAGTCGTATTTCCTTTATTAAATTTTCTCTCCCGGGATCAAATATAATAGAGTTTTCATAGCTGATTTCTGGTCTTCTAATAAGTTCATATAGTGATACCGCATTCTTTAACGGGCTTGATTTCAATTCCAATAGAATGCTATTTGTTTTTTCAGTTGGTGTAATAATGATTTTTTTAAGTCTTTCTAATTCTTTATTAATTAGTTCTTCTTTCTTTATAGTTAAATCATATCTTTCTTGTGTTACAAGTCCCAATTCATAGCCCTTTTTAGTTAATCTTAAATCTGCGTTGTCTTGCCTTAATGTCAGGCGATACTCGGCTCTAGAAGTCATCATCCTATATGGTTCATCTGTTCCCTTTGTAACAAGATCATCTATTAAAACTCCAATATAGCCTTCTGACCTATCTATTATAAAAGGCTCCTTGCCCTGTATATTTAAACTTGCATTTATTCCAGCCATTAAACCTTGTGCTGCTGCTTCTTCATATCCAGAAGAACCATTGATTTGACCTGCGAAGAAAAGATTTTGAATTTCTTTGTGCTCTAAGCTGCGTTTAAGAATAGTTGGATCTATAGAATCGTATTCAATTGCATAGGCTGTTCTCATAAACTCTACATTTTCTAATCCATCAATTCTCTTATATATCTGGATTTGTACTTCTTCAGGTAGTGAAGAGCTCACTCCTTGAACATACATCTCTTTTGTTGAAAGACCTTCAGGTTCAATAAACACCTGATGTTTATCCCTATCAGCAAATTTAACTACCTTATCCTCTATCGAAGGACAATACCTTGGCCCAACGCCTTCGATATATCCTGAAAACATAGGAGAACGACCTAAATTATCCCTTATTATCTGGTGGGCTGCTTCTGTAGTATAAGTTAAATAACAAGGAACTTGGTCTATATTATATTTTTTCTCCATATTTAAAAATGAAAATGGTACTATTTCGTTATCTCCAGGCTGTATTTCCATTTTAGAATAATCAATGCTATCCTTATGGACCCTAGCAGGAGTTCCTGTTTTCATCCTTCTTAAATGGATTCCTTTCTCCTTTATAGAATCGGATAGCAGGAGGGAGGGGGACATGCCTTCTGGACCCGATTGATAGTTTACCTCACCTATATAAATTCTACCTCCTAGATATGTTCCAGTAGCAACTATAACTGCTTTGCTGTAGTAATTTGCTCCATGCCTTGTGCTAACACCTTGTACTTTATTATCTTTAATAATTAAATCTACGACTTCACCCTGTCTTAGAGTTAAATTTGGCTCATCTTCAAGTATCTTTTTCATTTCAGTATGATAAACTCTCTTATCAGCCTGTACCCTTAAAGAGTGAACAGCTGGTCCCTTGGATAAGTTTAACATCCTACTTTGGATAAAAGACTTGTCAATATTTAAGGCCATTTCACCACCCAATGCATCAATTTCACGTACTAAATGGCCCTTACCTGTTCCACCAATATTTGGATTACAGGAAAGAGCTACTATCCCATCAAGTGTAATTGTCAGGATAAGGGTTTTTAAGCCCATCCTGCTCGGAGCTAAGGCCGCCTCAACTCCAGCGTGCCCTGCTCCAACAACTATTACATCGTATTCTCCACCATTATATGTTATTGTTTCTCCCATAATTTCACCTTTCTATAATCAAACTACTTTCCAATACAAAATTCACTAAATATCCTATCTAAGATATCTTCATCCAAGCTTTCACCCGTAATTTCTCCTAAGTTTTCCCAGCAACTCCTTAGGTCTACTTCTAGACAATCAAGCGGTACTCCTATCTTTAAGTCATTTAAAACCGATTTTATATCCTCATTTGCTAATTCTAGCTGTTTTTTATGTCTTATATTATTAATAACCATATCTGAGTGGATTGCTATTTCTCCACCATAAAACATAGCCCTTATAGCATCTTCAAGCTCTTCAATACCGATATTTTTTATCATAGATGCATTTATAATCTGACTATTTTTAAAATAATTAGAAAAATAATTTTCATCATATAGCCTTGGTAAGTCTGTCTTATTTAATAATACAATAGTCTTTTTATCCTTAATTAAATCCATAATATGATAATCGTCTTTATTTAGGTCTCGAGATATATCAAAAATAGCTATAATTAGATCTGCTTTATCTAGGGTTTCCTTGGCCTTATCGACACCTATCTTTTCTACGGCATCTTCAGTTTGTCTAATACCTGCAGTATCCATTATCTTTAAGGGAATTCCATCTATATTTACATATTCTTCTATAATATCTCTGGTAGTTCCTGGTATCTCAGTTACAATAGCCCTATTTTCTCGGAGTACTGCGTTTAATAGGGAGGACTTACCAACATTTGGAGTTCCTAAGATAACTGTGTTTAACCCATCTCTCATAATCTTACCTCTATCAGCAGTCTTTAGGAGCCTTTCAATTCTTTCTCTTACTCGATTTCCATCATCTAAAAGCTCTTCTGTGGTCACTTCTTCAATATCATCTTCTGGGAAATCTATTGAGACTTCTATATGGGCTATCATCTTTAATAGAATTTGTCGTATATCTTGTATTTCATGACTTAATTTCCCTTCTAACTGCTTTAGTGATATATCATATGACTTTTCTGTCTTGGCTTTTATAAGGTCAATTACAGCCTCAGCTTGAGATAAATCAAGTCTCCCATTTAAAAATGCTCTTTTGGTAAACTCTCCCCGTTCTGCTATTCTAGCTCCCTTTTTTAATAATAGTTCTAGTATCTTTTTAACAGGTATTATTCCGCCATGACAGTATATTTCAACCATTTCTTCTCTTGTGTAGGTATAGGGTGGATTCATAAAGGCAATTAAGACTTCATCAATCACTTCACTATTATCCATAATATTCCCATATAATAACCTTTTATTATCTCTTGTGTGAATCTCCTTATCATTTGCCCTTTTAAATACCTGTTTTGCAATACTTGAAGATTCCTTGCCACTCATTCTAACAATTCCAATTCCTGACTCACCTATGGCCGTTGATATTGCAGCTATTGTTTCAGTCATAAAACCACCTCATTCTATTTTCATCCTAGTTGTTTTCAAATACTATTATCCTATAATAATAACACACAAAATAAAAGCCCACAATCTATGTGGGCTCTTCCTTTATTTTGTCACTATTACAACTCTTCTATAGGGTTCGTTTCCTTCACTATATGTGCTTATACCTTCGAATGTTTGTAAGGCTGAGTGAATAATCCTTCTTTCATATGGATTCATTGGCTCTAACTTCACAGGTTTTTTACTATACACTGCTTTTTCAGCCATCCTATTGGCAAGCCTTACAAGGGTTTCTTCTCTTTTCTTTCTGTAACCTTCAGCATCGAGTATAACTTTAAGATAATTATCTCTTCCTTTATTTATAGCAATGCTCAATAGATACTGTATTGAATCAAGTGTATTCCCTCTTTTC
The DNA here is from genome assembly GCA_964604145.1 of uncultured Gudongella sp. Lineage (GTDB taxonomy): Bacteria > Bacillota > Clostridia > Tissierellales > Tissierellaceae > Gudongella. Next base: position 4,165 of record CAZRXS010000083.1, read on the forward strand.
CCTATTAAAATACCCATATCGCTTGAAGATATATTGTTTATCTCAATATTCATTATATCATCATTAATAGATATATCAAAAAGAGCTATAATATTCATTCCTTGAAGTATCCCATCTAAAAATTTACTGGCTACTTTTTCAGGATCATTCTTAAGTACTACTTTAATTTTTGCTTCTTTCGAACCAATTATCCCAAATAAACCTCTAGAAGATTCTTCAATAACTTCATATTCCACATCTTTTTCAGTTGCTTTTAATTCTATTAAAGCTTCTTGAAGGGCATCCTCAACTGTTTTCCCTGTCTTAACGACGAATTTCATCTTATTTTGCCCCCTTAATACTTGCAAACTTCTTATTAGTGATAATCTGTTGAATTATTGTAAATATATTACCTATTACCCAATAAAGTGCAAGACCTGCTGCAAAATTTCTAGAGGCCATAAAAATCATAATAGGTAACATGTAATTCATAATCTTTTGTGTCGATTGAGCTTGTGCATCAGTATTTCCAGTATTTGCACTCATAGTTTTACTTTGTAAAAATGTTGTAGCTGCAGCTAAGAGGGGCAGGCCCCATAATATTGTATCTGGATTTTCAAGGTTTGGTATCCACAAGAAATTCTTTGCCATGGATACATAAAAGCCTGGGTCAGAAAAAGCATAAGTTTGTGGATTTCTAAACACAGCAAAAAAAGCAAATATAATAGGCATCTGTACTAATAGGATCAAACATCCAGATGCTGGGTTATACTTATGTTCTTTATAAAGTTCCTGCATTTTAGTCTGCATAGTCTTTGGGTCGTTTTTGTATTTTGTCTGTATTTCCTTCATCAAAGGTTGTACTTCGCTCATTTTACGAGTTGATTTGCTCTGTTGAAGGTTTATTGGCAATAGCGCTAATTTAAAAATTATAGTTGTTATTATAATCGCTATAGCATAAAATGATATACTCTCTGGCTCGCTAGCCATTGTTTGAGCAACTATATCATATACAAATCTTAGTAGGGAACCTAATATATTTCCTAAAAATGCAATCATAAATTAACCTCCTATCATTTTAGTGGATCATATCCTCCTTTATTCAAGGGATTACACCTAAGTATCCTTTTAACAGTAAAGACTGTCCCTTTTATAAAGCCATACTTTGCATAGGCTTGCAATGAATATTCAGAGCAAGTAGGATAAAATCTACAATTATTCCCAGTAAGAATATATCTTGAGATATATCTTTGGTAGAATTTTATTAACACAATAGCTATCCGTGTCATTTTATCACCTTTTTTCTAATAGACCAGATATTTTATAAATGTGTTTCAC
>CAZRXS010000084.1:0-2825 GCA_964604145.1 uncultured Gudongella sp.
ATGATTATTCTATTGGTTTTACTTTTAAGTAATATTTTAAAACTAGATGCAATAGAAAAAATAAGCACAACTTTATTAGATCATTTAACTTTTCTCTTTATTCCTGCAGCTGTGGGGATAATAACTGTTTTGCATTTATTTATTGGGAACATAATCTTATTGTTAGTAATATTTTATATAAGTTTTTTTATAATTATGGTAACAACAGGTTTGACTGTTCAATATATGATAAATTTTAAAAACAATAAAAGGGGAGATTCTAATTGATACAATATATTGATACTCCTTTATTTGGAGTTGGCATATCTATCTTAGTCTATACTTTTTCGAGCTATGTCTCTAGGAAGTTAAGAATAAAAACACTTAATCCTTTACTTCTTTCTATGTTAATAATTGTTGGAATTCTTTTGTTATTGCGCATAGATTATGATGTTTATAATAAAGGTGGACAAATTATATCATTTTTTTTAGGGCCTGCCACTGTCGTTCTAGCTGTTCCATTGTACAAACAGATTAATTTGTTAAAAGAGAATTTGTTTCCAATATTAATCGGAATTTTAATGGGTTCAATATCAGGTATAGTATCCATATTGCTACTAGGAAAGCTATTAAATTTAGATTTAATTTTGATTTCATCACTAATCCCTAAATCTACAACAACACCTATAGCTATGGAAATTTCTACTTTATTAGGTGGAAACCCGTCTTTAACTGTAACATTTGTAGTTATTACTGGTTTAAGTGGGTATATAATAGGAGAAAAAGTATTAGAAATAGTAGGAATAAAAGATCCTATTGCTAAAGGTATCGCATTGGGCACAGCTTCTCATGCTATTGGAACTGCTAAGGCTATTGAAATGGGCGAAATAGAGGGTGCTATGAGTTCTTTATCTATAGGAGTTGCAGGGATTATCACTGTATTTTTAGTTCCTTTAATAATATGGCTAATGTGAATAATATAAGGAGGCTTTGATATGAAAGAAATATATTTAGCAGGTGGTTGCTTTTGGGGAGTAGAAGAGTATTTTTCTAGAATTGATGGTGTTGTTGACACAGATGTTGGTTATGCAAATGGTAGAACTGAAAATCCAACATATAGGCAAGTATGTACAGGGACTACAGGGCATGTTGAGACTACTCATATTAAGTATGATAAATCTAAAGTTAGCTTAAAAGAATTATTAGATAGATTTTTTAGGATTATAGATCCAACACTATTAAATCGCCAAGGCGGAGATATTGGTAATCAATATAGAACTGGAATTTATTATGTTGATCCAGAAGATACTGATATAATTCAAGAAGTAGTAGATAAAACACAAAAAAAATATACAAAAAAAATTGTAACTGAAGTAATGCCTATTGAAAAATATTTTTCTGCAGAAGAATATCACCAAGATTATCTAAAAAAGAATCCAGGTGGTTATTGCCATATTGATATGAGTTTATAAGGATGCGATAAATTATTTTGCATATAATAGTGTAAAGAGAGGTAAATAAATGGATTCAATTTTAGATATTCACAATGCTATAAAAGTTGCTGAGAAAAAAGCTAGCACTATTATCAGAGACAGCCTAGAACCAAATTATGGATTAGATATTAATCCTGATGACAAAGCTAAATGGAGTAACTCTTTATTCTATATGGATAATTTAACTGCTATTAAAGAGCTTATAGCCTGGGGATATAGTGGCACATTTGATCTTTTATATTTAGATCCGCCTTTTTTTACCAATTTAATTTTAAATAAAAATATATCAATTGAGACTCCAAAGGGTAAAATAAAGTTTAAGATTCCCCTTTATAGTGATAATTGGGATAACAATTTATATAAATATTTAGAAATGCTTACAACTAGATTGATTTTAATGAGGGATTTATTATCTGAATCTGGAAGTATCTATGTTCATATAGATTGGAGAGTTGTCCATTATATACGCTTGATAATGGATTATATATTTGGAAAAGACAGATTTTTAAATGAAATAATTTGGGTATATAAGTCTGGAGGAGCTGGCAGAAGAAGTTTTTCTAAAAAACATGACAATATACTAGTTTATACAAAATCTAAAAATTATATATTTAATATATCTAAAGAAAAGTCTTACAATAGAGCTTTAAAACCATATAGATTTAAAAACGTTGCAGAATATAAAGATGAAAGAGGATGGTATACTCTAGTAAATTCAAAAGATGTATGGAATATAGATATGGTTGGGAGAACTTCTTCTGAGAGGGTAGATTATGCAACTCAAAAGCCTTGCAAATTATTAGAGAAGATTATTTTGACATCATCAAATAAAGGATCATTGATAGGAGATTTTTTTGTGGGTTCAGGGACAAGCTTAATAGTTGCTGAAAAACTTCAAAGGCGATGGGTTGGATCAGATAATAGTATTCACAGTATTGTTCAAGTAAAAAAAAGATTAGAACCTATAGGTGCAAAGTATAGTGTTTTATCTAGTAAAGAAGAAGATGACAAGGATGGATTAAAAGGAATAAAGATTTATAATAGTGATGGTTTTTTAGAAATAGACTTAAGTGATATCGAATTTGATTTAGGAAACAATATAGATATTAATCTAAAAACTAATGTTGCTCAAATTAATTATTTAAGAGAAAATGCTTATCTACTATTAGATTATTTATCAATTAGTTCTAGATATCAACCAGCTCAAATAGCAGTGGAATTTTTCAGACAAGATATAAAATGCAAGTTAAAAATACCATTTTCTAATAATAGCTTAAATGAGATTTGTGTTAAATCAATAGATATATGGGGAAATAAATATATCAATAATTTAGGTGGATAGTAAAATTTAAT
>CAZRXS010000084.1:2925-5471 GCA_964604145.1 uncultured Gudongella sp.
AAATTTAATACAATATTACTTGTACATTGTAGGTATAATAGGATAAGATAAATACACAAGAAAAATTTAAAAGAAAGGGGAATGAATATGGGAGATAATAAACATACACATGACCACGATCATGATCATGATCATGAATATGAAGAAATGGAAATAATAACGCTTACACTTGAGGATGATACAGAGTTAGAGTGCGCAGTAATGGGCATTTTTGAAGTTGAAGATAAAGAATATATAGCTTTACTACCATTAGGAGATGAGGAAGAGGAAGAAGATATACTTCTTTATCGATATAAAGAGATAAGTGAGGAAGAATTTGAACTTGCTCTTATAGAAGATGAGGAAGAATTTGACTTGGTTTCTGAAGCGTTTTATGCTTTGTATACAGATGAAGATGAAATTGATGAAAATTAATAGTATATAAAGAGTGCTTTGCATATGCAAGGTGCTTTCTTTATTAACAGATATTTAATAGATGGGGTGGCTTTATTGTATAAGCTTATAGCAATTGATTTAGATGGTACTCTTTTAGATGATAGTAAAAAAGTAACAGATTTTAATATTGAAGTATTAAACAAACTTATTGAAAAAGAATATGAAGTTGTCATAGCTACTGGAAGAAGGTATTTTTCTGCAAAATCATTTTTAATGGGGATAAATAGTCATCTTGTAATTCTAGCTAATAATGGAAATATTGTAAGAAATTCAGAAGATGATAAGATTATACTTTCAAAATTTATGGATAAAAATTCATATTTAGATTTATTGAATGAGGCAAATAAGCTTGGATTAAAAGGAATTGTTCATGTTGATCTCTTTAATGATGGAATAGATATTATTATTGAGTTGGATGAAAAACATCAAAGTCATAATAAATATATTTTTAGTAATGATAATCGTTACTTACTTTTGCCGAAACAAGAAATAGAAAAACAAGAAAGAGTACTTGCTGTTGTTTATCCTGGAGATGCTGATATAATTTATAAATTCAGCAATATTATAAATGATAAATACCCAAATAGATATAATTCGCATGTGCTCGAAAGAATATACTCGGCTGAAGCAATGTATGAAGTTATGAATCCTATGGGAAGCAAATGGAAAAGTTTATTAGAATATGCAAGTGTTATAGGGATTAAAAAAGAAGAAATAATCTGTATAGGAGATGATATCAATGACCTTGAAATGATTTTAAATGCTGGTCTAGGGATTGCTATGAAAAATGCTAATGAATTGGTGAAAGAAGCAGCTAATTTAGTGACAAAAAAAGACAATAATGAATCAGGTGTAGGTGTTGTATTAGCTGATTTATTAATGAATTAATAAGGATGATAAGATTGAGAAAAAAAACTTACAACACTTATTCAGACTACTTAAAAAATAAATATGGGCAAAAGGTATATAAATTACCTTTAAATTTACCCCTAACCTGCCCCAATAGAGATGGAAACTTAAGTATTGGAGGCTGTACTTTTTGCGGTGAAGAAGGTGGTTCATTTGAGAACCTTAAAAACACTATCTCAGTTAAAGAACAATTAGAAAAAAATATGGATTATATAAGAGCTAAGTATAAAGCCAATAAATTTATTGCTTATTTTCAAAACTTCTCCAATACTTATATACCTATTGAAATTTTTAAAGCTTACATAAATGATTCAATAATTGAAGATATTGTAGGAATTTCAATATCCACAAGGCCTGATTGTATTGCAGATAATTATTTGCAATTTCTAAGTGATATACAATATAATAGGGGTATAGATATAACAATAGAAATTGGATTACAAACTATTAACTATAATACATTAAAAAAGATAAACCGAGGGCATGGAATAGCAGAGTTTATTGATGGGATTCTAAGGGTTAAACAATTTAATATAAGGAGCTGTGTGCATCTTATATTAAATTTACCATGGGATAATAAAAATGATATAATAGAAACATCAAAAGTTATTTCATCTCTTCAAATTGATGAGGTTAAACTACATAGCCTTTATCTGATGAATGGAACTGTTATGGCTTATCAATATAAGAATGGAGAATTTGAACTTTGTTCAAAGCAAGAATATATCGATAGAGTAATCTTATTTTTAGAGTATTTAGATCCAGGTATTGTTGTACAAAGAATTATTGGTCGTGCGCCTAAAGAAAACTCTATTTTTGTAAATTGGCAAGAGTCCTGGTGGAAAATAAGAGATGAAATACTATCTCAAATGGAAGAGAATAGATCCTATCAGGGTAAGAAGTTTGATTATTTAAATGGAAAAGCTTTAAGGAATATCAATCAATAAAAAACATTTAAAACTATTATGAAAGGTTAGGTGGTTTATCATGGTTAAATTCATCCTAGGAGAAAAAGGTTCAGGCAAGACAAAGTGGTTAATCGACAATGCTAACAAAGACATGAAAGAGGGTAATGGGAATATTGCATTTGTCGATGTTGATGACGATCATATTTTTAATTTAGATTACAATGTCAGATTAATTAATGCCATGGAATTCAATGTGCTAAATGTGCAGTCTTTCTATGGCTTTTTATGTGGGAT
>CAZRXS010000085.1:0-5456 GCA_964604145.1 uncultured Gudongella sp.
TAAAAGTTTGCAAAATAGGTGGACCCATATACGACTATTATTTAACAGAAAAAAATGGCAATGGAGAAAGAACATTAAAAGCTATAGGAAGAAGAGATGCAGAACTTGAAAAAAACACAGATAGGTACTTTCTATATAATGGTTATGCAACACTTACACCCCTAGCATATGACTTAACTAACTTTGAACTTATTGAAAAGGTCAAAAGCTGTATTGAAGATGGGAAAAAATGTGAGTAAGCCTTATTCTTTGCGGGTATTTATTATTTAGAATTGAATTTAAGAAAACGATGATATAAAGGAGAGGTAAAAGATATGGATAAGAGAAATGAAGTTGTAACCATGGGTGGAAATCCTATGACCCTGTTAGGAAAAGGAGTAAAAGTTGGAGATAAGGCTCTTGATTTTACAGTTTTAAAAGACGATTTAACTCCATATAGTCTTAGCGAAGCTGGAGATAAAATAAAAATCATTTCAGTAGTACCTTCACTTGACACAGGTGTTTGTGAAATGCAGACAATCAGATTTAATGAAGAAGCTGCAAAATTAGAGGATACTGTTATTTTAACAATCTCAGTAGACCTTCCATTTGCACAAAAGAGATTCTGTAGTGCACACGAGATAGATAAAGTCCTTACTCTATCAGACCATAAAGATTTAGACTTTGGCAAAAAGTACGGTTTTGTAATGGAAGAAGTAAGACTCCTAGCAAGGGGAATAATTGTATTAGATAGAGACAATACGATTAAACATGTGGAATATGTACCAGAGGTTACAACACATCCAGATTATGACCTAGCACTAGAAGCAGCAAAAGCTCTACAATAATAGGAAAACAACAAGCCTTCTTTTTTAAGAAGGCTTTACTTAATCCATAAAACTCACTGAATTAAATATTTTAAAAAAAGATTGAAACAAGATTAAGCAAACTCACAAGATAATTATTAATTTACTTATAAAGGGGTAATAACATTATAGAAAGATTTTATAAAAAAGAGGAGGATAAATAATGAAAAAAATTAAAATAGCAGATGGGATACATATGTTATCCATGAATGTAGAAGATATGCTTTTTGAAGGTATTTGGGAATTAGCAAATGGAGTTACTTTAAACTCATATATTGTACAAGGTGAAAAGACAGCAATAATAGATGGGGTTATTGGTTGGGACGGAATTCCTGAAACCCTATATAAGAATCTAAAAGAAATAAATGTAAATCCAGAAGATATAGATTATTTAATTGTAAACCATACAGAACCTGACCATTCAGGTTGGATTTCAAATTTTGAAAAAATCAAGGATGATTTCACAATTGTATGCACGGACAAGGCAGCAAACTTGATAAGTTCATTCTATGGTAATAATAAAATTAAGATCGTAAAAGAAGGAGAAATATTAGACCTTGGAAATGGTAAAGTTTTAAGTTTTCATCCAGTACCCAATGTACACTGGCCAGATACCATGTTTACCTATGAAAAAAGTTCAAAAACCTTATTTTCATGTGATATGTATGGAGCATTTGGGAAAATGGGAGACCATTACTTTGATGATGAAATGACTCCTGATGAAGAAGAGTTTTTTGAAAAAGAGGGAATAAGATATTATTCAAATGTAATGACTACCTTTACACCAATGCTAAGAAAAGCAATCGAAAAGTCAAAAGAGTTAGAAATAGAAATGATTGCTCCAGGACATGGACCTATTTACAGAGATAATCCACAAAAAATTATGGATGACTATTCACGTTTTAGCCAATATGCTGATGGTGCAGGTAAAAATGAGATTACAATTTTGTGGGGATCAATGTATGGGATGACAAAGAAAGCTATTGGATATGCAGAAGAAGTCCTTAAAAGAGAAGGAATCAGATATAATAAGTTGGAAATGCCTCTAGAAAGTGAAAGTGAGATGGTTGCAACTGTATTTAAATCTGCAGGGATAATCATAGCTGCGCCAACCTATGAATACAAGCTTTTTCCACCAGTAGCAGCGGCACTTGATGAAGTGGGCAGAAAGAGAATTACAGGTAAAGCTGCATTTAGATTTGGTTCCTATGGATGGTCAGGAGGAGCTGAAAAAGAACTTTCTGAAATACTTGAAAGAAATAAAATGAACTGGGATATGGTGGAGTCAGTTGAGTTTGAAGGTGCCCCAAAAGAGGAAGATTTTAAGAAAATTGAAGCAGGTATTATGGAACTTATCAGAAAAATGAGAGATAAAATAGTAGAGTAGGTACTTTAGGCTGATCCATTATGGATCAGCCTTTTTACGATTTATGAAAGAAATGGACAATAGCTAGATTTCATTATTCTTTATTCTATAAATAAGGTCTTTTACCTTCTCTTCTATTAAATCCCTAGTCTTTCTAAAATCTTCTATAGTACCCCCTGAAGGGTCAGTAAGGTCCCAATCTTCTTCATGCTTTGAAGGAAGAAAAGGACATACTACTCCACAGCCCATAGTTATCAATATATCTACCTCTTGTGGTATATCTGTTGTGAGTTTAGGGTATTGCTTATCCATTGATAGCCCTATTTCTTCCATAACTTCTAGAGCTAAAGGTTTAATTTCAGGGTATTCTTCTGTTCCAGCTGAATAAGTCTCTAAAATATCGCTTCCCAAATGACGAGCAAATGCTTCTGCCATTTGTGATCTGCATGAATTATGAACACATATAAATGCTAGCTTAGTTTTCATTTTATAATCCTCCTAGTCTTATACAGATATAAAATATCTGATTAATTTCTCTATATCTATATTATACTCAAAACTTTGGATTTTTAATTATTAATCTTAGCAGATGGGTATAGTTGATATAAGAATATTATATGAGAAAAGGAGTAAAAATTATGAGCCATAAGAAAATAAATAAATTTGAAAATAGAGAAAGGCTAGAAGAACTAAGGCCAATAGAGACCTTAAAAAGAGCAGGTTTTAAAGAGACTATGGTCTTATGTGATATTGGTGCAGGCACAGGAGTATTTTCAATTCCAGCAACTCAGATTAGCAGTGGCAATACCTATGCCCTTGAAAAATCAGATGAAATGATAGAAATTCTTAAAAATAAAATAGCAGAGAATAAAATAGAGAATTTAATAGTTAAAAAAGTAGAATCAGATATACTGCCGATAGAAGATAATATATGTGATTTAGTTATAATGATAACTGTACTACACCATATTGACGATAAAGGCCTGATGGTGGATGAAATGAGGAGAATTTCAAAAGAAAATGGAAGATTTATGGTAATAGAATTTCATAAAAGAGATACAGAGTTGGGGCCGCCAGTAGAAATGAGAATATCTAAAGAAGAACTAGAAGAATTTGCTAAAGAAAATAAATTAAAAGTAATTGATAGATTTATATTAGGAGATAATTTTTATGGATTTTTATTTGAGCTTTAATTTTTAAAATTATAAGGCATCAAGAAAGTTTATTTTAAACCCTTTAAGTAGATAATAATTTCACAAAGATAATAGTTGACAAAGTTAATATTACATACTATAATTTCATCTAATGAGTTAAATCAATATTTTAAAGGCATTGAAGAGAAGAGTAAGTTTGTGAATGTTTTTACAGAGAGTCCTCTTAGGTGAAAAAGGATAAAAAATAGCAAGCTGAATATGGTCTTGGAGTCTACTTGTTGAAGATTTTAAACAATTACGTGTGCACACGTTATAGTGCTAGAGTATTTAGAGGCTTATGCCTTGCGTACTTGATGAGTTATTCTTCGTAAGGAGAATATAAATTTAGGGTGGTAACACGGAGTTTATGCTTTCGTCCCTTTGCAGATGCAAGGGTATGAAAGCTTTTTTTATTGAAATTATTAGTAATGGAGGAATAATATGATTAAGTTAGAAAATATAACAAAAGAATTTTTTACAGGTAATTCTCGAATTACTGCAGTAGATAATGTATCTCTGGATATTGGAAAAGCTGAAATTTATGGGATTATTGGCTTAAGTGGTGCTGGTAAATCAACACTTATTAGATGTCTAAACAGACTAGAAGAACCCACATCTGGAAGAATAATAATAGATAATATAGATATTACATCTTTAGATAAAGAAGGTTTAAGAAAACAAAGAAAAGAAATTGGGATGATATTTCAACATTTCAATCTATTAGCTCAAAAAACTGTATATGAAAATATTGCTTTTCCATTACATTTAGAAAACTTGGGGAAAAAGGATATAGAAAATAGAGTAGATGAACTCCTAAGCTTTGTAGAATTAGAAGATAAAAAATATAGCTATCCAAGTGAATTAAGTGGAGGGCAAAAACAAAGAGTTGCAATAGCTAGAGCAATTGCAAATAATCCAAAGGTTTTATTAAGCGATGAAGGAACCTCAGCTCTTGATCCTCAAACAACAAAATCTATACTAAACTTATTAAAGAAAACTAGGGATAAGTTTGGCCTAACAATAGTAATGATAACCCATCAAATGGAAGTAGTTAAACAGGTTTGCGATAAAGTGGCAATAATGGAAGATGGGAAAGTAATAGAAGCAAATACAGTTGAAAACTTATTTAAAAGCCCCAAGACAAAAACAGCAAAATCCTTTATTTCATCAATTCATGCTAGCTTAGATGAAGAGGTTTTAAATCCAGTTGACTTTAAAGGTAAGTTGATAAGATTAGCATTTATTGGAGAATCTTCAAAGCGACCCATAGTATCTAGGCTTATAAAAACCTTTGACATAAATGTAAATATATTATCTGGTTCTATAGATACCCTACAAGCAACAAATGTCGGCCATCTGATTTTAGAAATTATAGGTCAAGAAAGTGAAGTAGACAAAGCTTTGGAATATTTAGAGAATGAAAATGTAAATGTGGAGGTGATATAATGGCAGATTTAATTTTAACCCCAACTTTAGAAACTATATATATGGTAGTTGCATCTACTGTTTTTTCCTTAATCATAGGTTTTCCACTGGGAATACTCTTAGTAATAACAGAAAAAGAAAATATTTGGGAAAAACCTTTATTTAATAAGATATTAAGTGGAATTATAAATGTATTAAGGTCTATACCTTTTATTATTCTAATGATTTTAGTATTTCCGCTTGCAAAGGTAATAGTTGGAAAATCTATAGGAACAACAGCTACCATAGTTCCTCTTTCAATAGCTGCAGCTCCATTTGTGGCTAGGATAATGGAATCTTCTATTAGAGAAATAGATAAGGGAGTAATTGAATCAAGCCTTGCAATGGGGGCTAGCGTATGGCAAATCATTAGAAGAGTTTTAATACCAGAATCACTTCCTTCTATAGTAGCTGGTATAACTCTAACAATAATAAATTTAATAGGCTATTCTGCTATGGCAGGCGCCATAGGAGGAGGTGGATTAGGAAATTTAGCAATAAGATTTGGTCTATATAAATTTGATACAAAAGTCATGCTAATATCCCTAGCAATTATAATAGTTTTGGTTCAAGGAGTTCAGTTTATAG
>CAZRXS010000086.1:0-5439 GCA_964604145.1 uncultured Gudongella sp.
TTGAGAGTCCTTGATGAAGCATAATTGCCTCTGATAATTGATTTCCTATTGTATAGACAGGATTTAAAGAAGTCATAGGTTCCTGAAAAATCATGGATATCCTATTACCTCTTATTTTTCTCATCTTATTTTCGCTTAATTTAAGTAAGTCTTCACCATGAAATAAGATTTCTCCATTTTCTATTTTCCCTGGGGGGCTATTTATTAGCCTCATTATTGATAAAGCTGTTACACTTTTACCCGATCCTGATTCACCAACAATTCCAACAGTTTCTTTTTTATTTATATGAAATGAAACATTCTCTACCGCAGGTACAACTTTTTTATCCATATAGAAGAATGTGGATAGGTCTTTAACCTCTAATAATAAATCATTCATGGTTTCTCCTTATATTTTTTATTAATTTAAAGTATATTTACCCTTTAGTCAAAATTTTTAAACTTTAGTGATTGTTTCAAAAATAAACTGTTATAAAATTATAATTCAGCTTAAATATCCAAAATTGTAAAGGGACCAATTGGTCCCTTTATCTATTATATCATAGTTCAAGCTCTTTTATGTGTTTAACAATTGGAGCTCCCTCTGTTATTTAAACTCTATCTATTGCATCTAAATCAAAATAGACATTTCTAGCTCTAAATGGAGCTGGATTTGTATATTGTAATTTAAATTTATCAAAATCACTAAGTCGTTTAGAATGATAATATGGCCTTACAAACAAGAGCCGTTTATCTCTTAACCAATCTGGCACTTCTAAGCCATGTATTTGCAAATAATAGTCTATTAATGCAGAAGTTTTTGTTAAATACTCTAGTTCCTCATTAGTACATAAATTTAAGTCAGCAGGCTCTTTAGTTAAACTTTCAATAAAACTCTTGTCTTTATATTTTAATAGGTCCAATAGTTGATTTAAGCTTGTATCTTCATCTGGATAGTTAAATAAATCTTCCAAAAACTTATTCCCAATCATAACCTAAATCCTCTCCTAAGTATTTAATAAACTTCATCTGTCTCTCGCCAATAAGCTTTAGTGGCAAATAATCTGCAAAGATTTGCAACAACTCATCTTTAGTCTGGATACCTAAATCCCTGCACAGAATATATGCATCCAAAAAATCTTTAGCAGGTTCTGATCTTGCAGCTAAAATTTTCATTGCTAAAAGCTGCTCAGTTTTAGGCTTTAATATTTTCAAGTTTGAAAATGTCCTAAAAGTTTCTTTGTCTTCTTTTATCAAAGACTTCAGGGGTTCTTTAATTTCTTCATTAATCCAATTATCAGGTAGGCTAAATGTAAATTTAGTAGTGTCTAAAATATTCTCTAGTAATTTACTGTTTATTTCGCTAAATACACAATCTATATCTTTAGTGGCTGGTCTATTGTCATAAACCATTGTCATAATAGATCCACCGTAAACTGTGATTTCGAGCTGTAATTGATTCTCTTTTAGTCTCTGGTTCAAATAAACAAAAACTTCTAATAGTTTATCCTTGTCCATTAAATCTATATCTTTATCCATGATAAACCACCTCGTATTTAATATTTTAAACCTACTTCAATTATACCATATTAATTAATAGTCTTTTAAATCTTTAATAACAGCAAGTGCATTTAAGGCCAAAGTAACTATAAGTAATGTTGTACTTGCAAGAACTACTGCCCCACTTGTATCCATAAGTGCAGCCCAATCACCTATCTCTACTAAATAATTGTTATAGACGATTTGGAAAAATATCGAAATAGCACAGGCACTTAAGCTTAAAAATATGTATAGACTGCCCTTTTTAGAATCAATATTGTTATACTTTGACATATAAATACCAGGTAAAACCCAAGCTGCCAATCCTAGTATTAAAGAAGCTGGTGTAAGCCAATATATCATTTTCATTGTCGGTTTCTCTCCTTTAAACTCTAGTCTTTTATTATATAATCTGTCATCTTAGTCTCTTCCCATATAATACCCTTGGGGGACACGTTTGAATAAAGAGTAATCATATCATCTTTATCTATTACAATCTTTAGATCAAAATTCATTTCTCTAGGCTCCAAGTATTCGTCGTACATCTGCTGATAGTTTGGATTTCCACTCTCTTTTGCTTCTTTAATATATCCGACTGTATCAGGATCTTTATCGTAGTTTTTCTCAATTATCTTATAGAAAAATGTGGCCTCTACATCCCCATCAACAAGCTTTTCTTCATAGTTTGAAATTTGAAAATCTAAAAGCTCATAGTATGGAGAAAAGGCAGCTATGGATTGTTCCTTCATATATTCACTTATTTTTTTATAATTAGCATCTGCTCTTTCAATTAATCTAACTATATCTGTTGAAGTTTGTGTTGGGTAAGATTCCGCTACATCCACCACATCAACTGTTATTCTATCTCCAATACTAAAATCTTTAAATTCAATATCAAAAGTCCCGGTATCTGTAACTTCAACATACCTTGCGCCTTCAGTTGATACATAGCTTTTATCGCCTATAAGACTATCTAGGGCTAATCCACGAACTAAAAACACTTTTTCTTCTTGATTGATCTCTAGAATCTCAGCACTAACTTCCATATAGAGAACTTCTTGCTCTTTCCTACATGAAATAAGCATTGCTAGAGATAATACAATAAGTACTAATATTGAAAATCCTTTTCTCATAATCGCTACCCCCTATGTTATTACTTATATCTTAAGTATAGCTATTTTAAATAAATAAAGGGTTACACTATAATTACAATTATTTAATCCACTAATTTTATTTTAACATAAATTGGCCTTTTAGCTTTTCACTATTTTTTTCTATGTTCTATTGACAATACAGTATAAAAAATATATACTATGTTCATAGTCAATATAGTGATTGCGGATATAGCTTTATTTCTTATGGAGGTGTTTTATGACTAAGGATAAAAATAATAATTGTACAATTAAAAATGGAAAGATGGATAGGTTTTTAGAAGTATGTCTATTAGTCCTTCTCTACGATAAGCTTGGATATGGCTATGGTCTTATTGAAGACCTTGAAGCTTTTGGCTTTTCAAGTGATGATTTAAATGTAAGCACTCTTTATAGAACTTTAAGAAAAATGGAAAATGAAGATTTAGTTACATCTCTATGGGAAGAAAGTGGTTTAGGACCAAAAAGAAGAGTATATAAAATAACAGAAGCAGGGAAAACTGATTTAGACAATTGGATAGGTATACTAAAGAATAGGAAAAAAAGAATTGAAAATCTTATACAAAAGTATGAAGAAAAAACTATTAAATAATTAAATCCAGCATCGCTTTGGATTAAAGGAGGTATTGTAGATGGGAACTATTATAACTATATATAGCTTACTAGGAGCATTCCTTATAGTTTCTTTGATAAAGAGTAAAGAGAAGACAAAGAAAGCTTTTAAAATAGGCAGCAAAGCTTTGTTAAAAGCAGCACCTAGTTTATTAGCAGTTATTGGTTTTGTAGGATTAACTCTAGGAATTCTAACACCTGAGACGATTTCAAAACTTGTAGGTGCCGAAGCAGGATTTACTGCCACGATTTTTGCAGCCACGCTTGGTGCAATCACTTTAATTCCTTCACTAGTAGCTTTTCCACTAGCAGGCTCGCTTCTACGATCAGGAGCCACAATTATGACTATCTCTGCATTTATCACTACGCTTGTTATGGTTGGCTTGGTAACTATGCCTTTAGAAATAAAAGAGTTTGGAAAGAAATTTACTCTGCTTCGTAATGGGCTGAGTTTTATTTCCGCTCTTATTATAGCTGGGATTATGGGGGTGCTATTATAATGAATACACTAAAGAAATTTAGACTCCCGATTGTTATTCTAATTATCTATATCGCTTTAGCAATATGGATGCCGCCAATCGCTAAGAGTTCAACAAAAGTCTCCCTAGATTATTTTAAAGAAATGGCTCTTATTTTACCACCAGTTTTTATTCTTATGGGTCTTATTGAAATTTGGATTCCTAAAGATAAAATAGAAAAATGGCTTGGTAAAGATTCAGGAGTAAAAGGAGCTATAATTTCGGTAGCGCTTGGTACATTACCCACTGGTCCTTTGTATGTGTCGTTTCCAATGACAGCATCACTTCTCCGCAGTGGAGCCAGTGTAGCTAACATGGTTCTTTTCTTGGGTTCTTGGGCTGCTTTAAAAATCCCACAACTTATGATTGAAATTAAGTTTTTAGGACTATCATTCACTGTGCTTAGATTTACATTAACACTAATAACACTTGTACTAATAGGATTTATTATGGAAATAATACTTAAAAAAAGTCCTGATAAAGAATGGTTAGATAGTGTAGATAAAAGCTAATAGACTTTATTTGGAAATTATATCCATATCAATTAACTCCTTAACAATAAATAGTTAGTTTATTCTTTATTATTATACCCACATGGGCGGCGTGGAAACCGCCCCCTACAAATCACATTTATTTCTTCCATTTTATTAGTAGATTTTATTGATTCGTCTATATCGACAAGCTTTCTACTAATTAAAAGCAGGAACAACTCCACCATTATAATTATCTTCTATATAAGTTTTTACCTTATCAGATTGAAGAGCATTTAGAAGTTTTGTAAATTTTTCTTCTTTTTCTTCTCCATCTCTTACTACTACAACATTTACATAGGGAGAATCTGCATCTTCAATAATTAGACCATCACTTACAGGATTAAGGCCAGCTTCTAGAGCATAGTTACCATTTATAATTGCTGCATCAACTTCATCTAAGGTTCTAGGTAAAAATGCTGCTTCTAATGGATTGATCTTTAAGTTTTTTGGATTGTCTACTATATCCTTTTCTGTGGCATTTAAACCTGCATCTTTGCTTAATTTAATAAGACCATTAGCTTCTAAAAGTAGCAGGGCTCTTCCTCCATTTACATTGTCATTTGGGATGGATATCTCAGCCCCATCTTTTAAATCTTCTATGGACTCAATGCTAGATGAGTAAAGTGCCATTGGTTCTATATGAACTCCTCCTAGAGATACTAGTTTCATTCCTTGATTTTCTACAAAATCTACTAAATAAGGCTTGTGTTGAAAGAAGTTTGCATCTATATCACCATCATCCAAAGAAGTATTTGGTGTTACATAATCAGTAAATTCTATAATTTCAACTTCTACCCCTTCTTCTTTTAATTCTTCAACTACTAGGTCCACTAAAGTTGCATGGGGCTCAGATGAAACACCTATTGTTATAGAAGCTACTTCTTCCTTTGTATCTTGACTCCCACCACATCCTGTAAGTAAAGATAAGGACAAAACCACCACTAATGCGATTGATAATATTTTTTTCATTTTTATTCCTCCAATTTTATTTAATATTTTATCTTTTATCTATTGAAATTGTTAATCTTGTTCCTATAAACTGAACTCCCTGTACCAAAACTATTATAATTGCTAGGGATATTAGCATAACTTTTGTATCAAATTTAT
>CAZRXS010000087.1:0-5109 GCA_964604145.1 uncultured Gudongella sp.
CCAAATTTACAAATGAGGGTAAATTTAAACGCTCAGGCGCAAGATAAAGTATTTTATATTTATTGTCCCTTATTTCAGTTAACCTATTATTAAATTCACCTTCATCCAATGTAGAATTTAAAAATGTTGAAGCTAAGCCTGCTTCATCTAGTGCATCAACTTGATCTTTCATTAAAGATATAAGTGGAGAAATAACAATTGTAATTCCAGGTAATAAAACAGCTGGTAGCTGATAACAAATCGACTTTCCTCCACCTGTAGGCATTATACCCAGAGCATCTTGACCCTTTAATACACCCTTTATTATTTTTTCTTGCCCATCTTTAAACTCATCATAACCAAAGTACTCTCTAAGAGCCTTTAAAGTTTCCAGAATATCACCTCATTTATCACTTAAAATCTTAACTATCTTATATAAACTTTTATATTAGTTTGCCTATTCTTTAGGATCTTTTGTACTATGGAGTTTTTTAGATTCATTACCATCATTTCTTGAAAGCAATATTTTAAATCCAAGAAGGGTAATTATAATTGGTACTACAAACCTAAATATATTTATATCCAATAAACCGAGTCTATTTATCTGAAGCATAGTTCCTACTACAATTAATACAGTATTCCAAAATTTTGAAGAATTACGATCAAACAATCCTACTAATCCTAGAATAATCAGTATAATTGGCCAGTAAAGACTTATTATTCTACCAAAGTTTATTAAGTCTAGCTGTTCGAAAAACAAGCCTAAACCAACTATTATTAATAAAATCCCAAAAAAATATCTTTCCCTCATCTTTATTTTCCTTTCTAATAGTTATCTAAGTATATTATACCCTTCATCTTGCAATGAATCTATTGATTTTCTTAGATACTTTTCTTTAATTAAAATATAATCTGTATCATAGGTAGATATAACAAATACACTTATTTTTTGCTTTGCTAACACTGAAGATATTGAAGAAATAATTCCTATTAGCGAAAAATCTAAGGGTCCTTCCACTTTTAGAATCCTCCAATCTCGTTCGCTTTTTATATTATTTGGTATATTAGATTCACTGCATACAATTGATAACTCATCACTTGTTTTAGTAATTGAATAAAATTCACCATTGTCAGCCCACGCTGGGATTGCTTCAAATGCTCCTAAGCTACATACTCCATATTTTCCACTTAATAATTTCATCGTTAATGCCATATCTTTTCTCCTTTCATTCTATTAAAATAAACTCTTTTTCATTCTTATTTATATCAATTTCTTCAATCTCTAATTTATTAACTTTTGCCCTTTTCAAGGATTTCATAAACTGTATAAGAAAATCAATTTTATCACTTTCACCTTGAATCTCTGCTTCTACACTTTTATCTTCTCTATTTCTTACCCAACCAGTTAGAGCTAAACGTTTAGCTAATTCATAAACTTCTAATCTAAAACCAACTCTTTGAACTTTCCCAGCAAAAACTACCCTTTGTCTAAGGATTTCTGTTTTTGTAAAGTTAGGCATTTTAATATTTTTAACTTGTATTAATACATATATTTTTCTAAAATCATTGATCCGATCTATAATTTTCAAAATTAGAATCCTCCCAATCTTATTATTTATCTTATCTTAGCATAAAAACAAAGGCATTGTATCCTTAAATGTAAAAAAGCGGACTTAAGCATATAGCTTACGTCCGCTTTTTTATTGATATTGAGTTAGAAATTCGGAGAATTTCTCTAGACCTTCTTCTATTATAGATGGGGTATTAGCATAGCCTATTCTTAAATACCCTTCCATATGGAGAGCTGAACCAGGCACTAGCATTACACTTTTTTCCCGTAATAATTTCAAGCATAGCTCCTCTGAAGGCATATCTATGTCATATTTTAAAAAGGCTGTAGTCCCACCTTTAGGTTTTACATATGAAATTAATGGCTCCTTTGCAATCCATTTATCTAGAACGTCTAGATTATGTCTTACTATTTCAAGGTTTCTCTTAATTATAATATCCTTACTTTCTATTGCTATGGCAGCTAATCTATCATCTATAATGCCACAGCTTATAATCTGATAATCTCTTTGCCTACTAAGTTTTTCAATAAATTCTTTGGAAGCAGCTACCCATCCTATCCTTACTCCTGCCATAGAAAAAGTCTTTGACATAGACCCTGTAGAGATTCCCTTTCTATATAAGTCTGCAATTGAAGTGGTAAAATTATCCCCTTTATGAGTTAATCCTCTGTATGCTTCATCACATAAAACATAGGCATCTACCTCTTTAGCAACCGCCACTATCTTTTTCAGCATATCTTCATCCATAAGAGCCCCAGTAGGGTTGTTGGGATTATTTATACAAATTAATTTTGTATCCTTATCTACTAGCTTTCTAAGTTTCTCAAGATTAGGTAAAAATCCTTCATCTGCTTTTAACTGTAATAGCTTTACTTCAGCTCCTATGGATTCTGGTATAGAATAAAGCTGCTGATATGTTGGAATCACAGAAACTACTTTATCGCCAGGATTAACTATAGTCATTAGTGACAAGGCATTGGCACCACTACAACCGTGGGTAATAGAAATATTTTCTTTTCCTTGGTTTTTATATAGTTTGGAAATACCATTTCTTAATCTATCGCTTCCCTCTATTGCACCATAGCTAAGCTTAGTGTTAAGTATCTCTTCAATAGCCTTTTCTTTTGAATCTGAATAATCAAGCACCTGATTTACCCTTAATGATTCAACACAAGTTTCAGCTAAATTATATTTACAGTCATTTTCATAAAGACCCATCCATATTTCTACTCCAAAATCTTTAATCTTCATTTTGCAAATCCTCCTTTATAAAAGTTTCTTTAAATATCATATCATAAACTTAGTTGGGATACTTTCAATAGTTTTTATAATGTAAAATGGTGAGATTTAAGTCTCACCATTTTACACTTATTCTATTCATCTTTCTCAATTAATTCTCCAGTTTCAATATTGTAAGTGTAATCTATATCTCCACCTTCTGGTAGATCAATATCAATTTCAAGTTCTAAAATACCATCATCCCATTCAAGGGTCCACTCATCAACCATCGTACCTGCACCTGCATCTAATAGAGATTTATCTAGAAATTCTTGTATCTTTTCTACATTAGCTATGGTTATTTCTTCTTGGCTGTCTAAATCCATATCGAGTTCAATGTCAGTATCAATAATATCTCCATTTACAGGCTCTATTTTTACTTCCGTTTCTTCATCGTCTTTGTACCCTTCAATTTTATATACATATGAACCAAAATATTTATCTAATTCAATTTTTGTTACAAGTCTATCAGGATATTCTTCTCTATAGATGTCAAAAGCTTCTATTGGAGTAAGCACTATTTCTTCATAACTCACTTTGTCATCTTTATCATCTACAATTGGTTCTTCTGGAAGCTCTACAGGTTCTTCAATATCTGGTGTATCTTCCTCAGTTGGAGGTGCTTCTTCTGGCTCTTTAGCTGTACAAGCGACCATTGCAAAGATTAATACCAATGCGGACAGTATAATTAATAATCTCTTTTTCATTTTATTCTTCCCCTCGTTTTAAATAAGCTGTTTACTTTTAATATATACCCAAAAATTCTTAATCAATTCAAGATTTCTTTCCTCTATTTGAACCTTCCATAACTCCCACCCCTTTTTTATTATGTGCCACAATAGGTCTTATAAGGAATTAAAGAAGGTTTAGGAGTTTTCATAAACTTCTTATCTACCCTCCTAGCATCATAAGCGTTTCTTAATGCTTCTAATAATTCATTTAGCTTAGAATAATCATCTTTTTTTATGGCCGCTGCTAAAGCTTCTTCCACCAAGTAATTCCTTGGAATCACAAGAGGGTTGCATTTCTTCATTAATTCTTTAGATTGTTCACTTGTTTGTACTTGAGCTTTCAACCTTTGTTTATATGCTTCTTCCCATTCTTTAAAATCCTCTGTTTCAAAAAAATCTAAATTAGCAAGCTCCCTATATGTTAATCCTAAAAAAAAATTTGTATAATCCACTTTATCTTTTCCCATAATATCTAATAAGCTGTCAATCATCTCTTTATCAAAACTCTCATATTGAAAAACACCAAGCTTTCTAGCCATTCCAGAATAATATAAGTTTTCATAATAGACTCCAAACTCTTTAAGAAGATTCTCAGCAATTTTTATTGCCTTATCCTCGTCTTTATCTATTAAAAATAGAAGAGTTTCAGCAAATCTTGAAAGATTCCAAAGGCCAATGCCTGGTTGATTGCCATAGGCATATCTTCCCTGGTGGTCTATGGAGCTAAATTTAGTTGCTGGGCTATAGTCATCCATATAAGCACAAGGCCCATAATCTATAGTTTCACCTGCAATACTCATATTATCTGTATTCATAACTCCATGAACAAAACCAATAAGCTGCCATTTAGCTATTAATTCAGCTTGGACTTTTATTACTTCTCTTAGCAATTCAAGATATGGATTTTCACTCTCTAGAATGTTTGGGTAATGTCTTTTTATTGTGTAGTCTGCTAATACCTTAACATCTTCAGCCTTCCCATATTTTTTCGCATACTGAAAAGTTCCAACTCTTATATGGCTCTTTGCAATCCTAGTTAAAACAGCACCTTGAAGTGGTGTCTCTCTATAAACCATATCATCAGTTTTAACTACTGCAAGGCTCCGCGTAGTTGGAACTCCAAGATAATGCATAGCTTCACTAATAATATACTCTCTTAGCATAGGTCCAAGTGATGCTCTGCCATCACCACCTCTAGAATAAGGAGTTTTACCTGAGCCCTTTAGTTGGATATCAAATCGTTCACCTTTTGGTGTTATTTGTTCTCCAATAAGCATAGCCCTTCCATCCCCCAACATAACAAAATGGCCAAACTGATGGCCTGAATATGCCTGAGCTATGGCTATTGACCCTTGAGGCAAAGTATTTCCAGCCAAGACATCAGTGCCTTTCTTTGAGTTTAAGTAATCTGTATCCAAACCCAAGTCTTTAGCCAAGTCTCTATTTAAAATAACTATCTGTGGGTTCCTAATCGGTTTAGGGTCTATTTTTGCATAAAAAAGTTTTGGTAAATTTATATAAGAATTTTCTAAATTCCAGCCTGTATTTAT
>CAZRXS010000088.1:0-5083 GCA_964604145.1 uncultured Gudongella sp.
CTACTGGGTTTTGTTTTAACACTTGTCTATCTTGAAACTCTACTGGAACTCCTAAGGCATCTGCTACTACTAGTCCCATTATTCCAGATAAAATGTTGTTTGACATAGGATCACCTACTTTTTATAGTTTTGTTTGTATCTCTTTTTCTATAAATAATACCTGATTTTCAAAGTAGAATTTTCTCACTTTAGGTTTATAGTTTATCTCTAAAACTGACATATTTAACAGTTAGATATTTTGTTACCTCACATTGTATGTATACTCATTCCCATCAATTGAAAATGAAATTTCAATAGAATCACTACTATTAACAACATCATCTGGAATAGCAAATAGGTAATGCATATACTCAGTACTTAAAGGAGCGATGCTTGTAATATTAGAATAAGTGAAATCACTCCTATTATCTTCTTCAATTATAGAAAAACCAGTATATTCATATTTATTAGCATATTTTAAATTTGCCGAAACTACACTATCTGCATCTACATTTTTGCCAGAAGTGTTTTTATAAGCAAGGCAGAAATCAACATAAGCTTTTCCTACCTCTGCTTCATAATGTGTATACCAATCTCCTGGTGAAGGTGGTATTACATCATTGGTTATATTAGAATAATCTACATAAAATTCAGCATTTGCTGTAGTAACTGATTCACCATTAATTACAGCTCCAGAAGTTTTGCTTAAGGTTTTAGAGTTTTCAGAACCATTTTGATCAACTTCTCCAGATCCCTCTCTTACAATTACCTTATAATCACTACCACCTATTTTCATATTTACTTTAATAGATTTATTAGTGTTCTGAACCTCTTCTGGAACAGAAAATAGATAATGAAGATATTCTGTAGTTAAAGGAGCAATACTAGTAATATTAGAGTAAGTAAAGTCACTTCTATTGTCTTCTTCAATTATAGAAAACCCTGTATATTCATACCTGTTGTCGTAGAAAAGCAATCCACTTATTGTGTCATCAGCATCAATATTCCCACTGGATAGATTTTTATATGCTACACAAATATCCACAAAGGCTTTCCCATTTTCTGCTTCGTAGTGAGAATACCAACTTCCTGGTGAAGGTGGTATTACATCATTGGTAATATCTATATAATCAATATAAAAATCTGCCCTGTCCTCAATTGTGACAGCTTCTCCTATGGCTACTACTTGTGTTGTATCTTTTACTGCAATTTTATTTTTTGTCTCTGTTGAGATGTTTTCTCCATCAAGTAGTTCAAATTCTTTACCATTATTAACTACTTCTTCATTAGTGGATAGACTAACATCATCTCCTTCAGAATATTGACTTTCTGTCCCACAGGCAGAAATCGACAAAATTAGAACTATATTTAGAATTATTACAACTAATTTTTTCATGACGCATCTCCTTTCATTTCCAATCAAGCTATAGTTAATACTCCCCATCTTCTTCCTCTGCCACCATCCCATAACTCCTGTCCAACTCTTCTTCATAAGCTATGCCTGCCATCTTCTCTGCTTGTCTCATGACTGTTGTCATGGCTTCTATTGTCTTGTCTGATGGGATAGCCATACTTCTTAAGGAGTCTCTTTATAATCCGTCTCATGGATGCTCTTGCACTTTTTCTTATGGACCAGTCTATGGTGATGTTTTTCTTTATAGCCTCTGTTAGTTCATGGGCTATCTCTTTTAATACCTCAGCCTCCATCATTTCCTTTACTCTTTCATCTGATGTTAGAGCATAGTAGAAGGCTACTTCATTTTCTGAAAGTCCAAGCTTGTTCTCTTCTTCTTGGGATGCCTTTATTTCATGTGCCATCTTAATTAGTTCTTCTAGTACTTCTGCATTTGTTATCACTATCTTATTCATTTAACCTCTCATTTAAGAAGCGCTCTCCATTTACACATTTACCTACCAGTATCTCAGGCATATCCTTAGCTTTATGATAAATTGCTCCATTATATGGATAATCCATGCCTAAGCATTTGTATTGTCCTCTTTTAATATATTCAAATAAAGTAGGCTTATCCAAACTGATTCCATTATTTATACGATTATAACAATAATCAGATGGAATAATAGACCCTGGTTTAGTACCATACTCGTCTAATATTATTTTATATATTTCTTGAGATGTTGCTATATAACCCAATCCGTAATCTTCAATCAAATTATTTACGGTCTCTATCACTTGCTCTTCTATTGTTAATAGTGACTGATTAATATTAATTTTATTAGAAGTTGTAGGAAAAAAATCATCATCACTTACTTCGCTAATATTCACGTTTTCTAAGGCTACTTTTAATTTATCAAATTGTGAAATTAACCACTCGAAATTCGTTAAATATAATTCTTGATTAAATACATCTGTTTCTATAGAATGCAATATTCTTTTGGCTGTACTAGTTTCTCTACTTGTATACCATTCAAGCTTTGATCCATAGATCTCTTCTATTTTATCTTTAAAAGACTCTAATTTTATGAAATCTTTAGGCTTATATACATATATACCAATTCTCAAAATATTCTGTTTCAAAATTTGAAAGAATACATGATAAGATCCACCACCGATTGTAATATTATACCAATTAACATCCGAAGGTTTTTGGGTTGCAATATCTTTATCCCTTCCAATACTCTTGCAATATTCGACAAAATTACACCAAAATTTATATCTTGAAGTTCTTGTTTCAGTAAATTTAATATTAGAATTCTCTAAATTTGTATTGCCTATAATTACTATTTCTTCATTTTTTTCTAATTCAGGTAGCTCTTCCCTATTTTCATTTACAAATTTAATGTGAAGAAGTTTGGATTTATCCTCATCTGTTAAATTTATTCTCCACCGCTTTTCCATGAATTCTAATAATTTGATACCTCTATTTTGTATACTATTGGCCGTCCAGTCTTCTTCGATAGATATTTCTATCTCAGAATTTGAGCCCTTATAGTATCCTCTATTACCTGATGTCGGGTTCTTTTTTTCAGGAAAACTATCATTTTGAAGTGAAGAATTAATGCTTTGTGCTAAAGGCAATAAGTTACCTAGTGATGATGATAATAATTTAATTTCCTCATCACTGTATTGCCTGAATTGATTCCTCCAATACCATTTTGTAGGTGTTTGAGGCAATATATGTTCAATTGTAACTTTATCTTTTTCAACTTTAGTAAATAATCTCCAATCAACTTTTTGTATATTGTTTTTTATGGATAGCTCAGTTTCATATTCATATAAGAAATATTTTAATTCTCTCCATCCATAAAACCCAACGCCCGCATCAAATCTCCTGTTAGTTCGTGTTATAAAGTTTGCAATAATTGAATTTGTATCTTCATCTACAGTCCTTCTTAGATCCTCAGTAATAAAGCTAAGATTTATCTTTCCTTGTAGGGCATCTCTACTTTTATTATAATAATCACTACTTTTATAACTTGCATTAAATCCTCCCACTCTAAAGCTAAGAAATATAAATCTTTCTATTTCCTTAAAGAGCGAAATTCTTTCAATTTCTGTTGTCACATCCTGAAGTTTCAAGCTTATAGCTACTAGAGGTCTAAAATATATAATACCAATTCTATTTAATCTACTTATCCATCTCTTCTCCCCATCACTGATTTCATAGTTATCATAAGGGAAAAAACTATAGTACCAATATTGGGCAAAGTCTTTTAAACTATTAATATAATCCTTTATTTCAGAAGGAGCAAGTTTACTAACAAATATTATTTCCTCTACAATATCTTCAATAATATCCTCATCACCAAAATCTTCATCTTCACTTGTGGGATCATTTATATCATTTCCTACCACTAAAGAGAGTTTATCAAATATATTCTTTGCAGAAAATTTGTTTAATAAAAACTTTATATAGTCGTCTCCTTTTCTACGAGTATATTGAAAATATATAGACCAATGAGCTTTTAAAAAATCATCATCTGAAAGAGGTCTGTTTTGATTTCTACCAAGTTGAAAATAAATTTCTTTCCAGGCATTATTAATGTTTTTTCTAAGTTGGTCTTTGTCATCCTTTTCTAGTTCATTGTCTTCAAATAGTGTAGTCAGGTATATTAATCTATTTTTTAGCAGTTCCAAATTTGTTAATCTTTTACCTCGATTATTCATTGTCTCAAAAGCTACGAAAACATCATAATCATCTTCTATTTCATGTAAGTTAAACATTAATTTTAAAGTTAATTTTTTATATAATAATTCAATACTAGCAATGCCCTCTTCCTCATATAGAGCTATTAAATTTTTAATAAAAAAAGTTTTTGCATATTTTAAGTTCTTAGTATAATATGTTTCTACAATACTGCCACCAAAGGGTTCTTCAAATATTTTATGTTTAAGATATTCAGCACTTGGATTATCTGCTTCATATCCAAACATGTAGGTAGTTATCATGTTTTGAGGCGGCCTTTTTCTTAAAAGATATTTAATCTGAATATCTTTTAATGATTCATAGCCAAGAAATATCTCTTCTAACTTTTTTTCTCTATTTTCTTCTATGTTTCTTATAAAGTCTATTATCTCATGCATTAATATTGAAAATGTAGTTAAGCGCTGTTGCCCATCTACAACATGGTAAGGTGTATAACCAATACCAACTAGCCAATCGTCTTCTTTCCATAGCCTTGTTTCTTTTTTACTAATAGCCTTTAATGATAAAAGACCAGTATAGTGATATCTATCTTCATGAAGATTTACCAAGTCTTCCCAGAAGTCTGCTAGCTGGTCATGTTTCCAAGCATATCCGCGTTGATAATCAGGTATTCTAAATAATCTGTTTTGAAAAAGGATTGATAAAGAAATTAATTCATTAGCCAATAATTCTTCCTCCCTCCACTTGCTTCTACATCAGTTAAAAAACAACTAAACTATAATTTAAAAATCTAGGCTACTTCTTCAAATGGAATTATTTTCTTAATATAAATTCCACATCTATTTATATTTTTGTTTAATCTCCACAAGCCAATCTGGGAGTTCATTATTTATTAAGTTCATCATATGTTTTAATTGACTGCCTGCAGACTGGTTTATAGCTGTATTATAATCTACACTTTTCTGCAATTCATCAATATAGGGTATTTCATCCTCTTT
>CAZRXS010000089.1:0-2864 GCA_964604145.1 uncultured Gudongella sp.
TAGCTCTTCTCATTGAATTAACTAAAAATCCACCTTTAAATCTTCTTGCTTCATAAGAAACAATAAATGATTGCGGTTCGTATTCATCAATCATATCTAGTAGTTCTTCTTCTCTATTTCTCTTTGTAAGGATATCTAATCTATATCTGGTACTATCTCTTCCTTCTCCTTCATAAACTGTGACCCCAAATCCTTCATTTCTTAAATGGTTAATTAAATCTATGTTTTTGTTCATAAGATTTACTACAAAGCTTTTGTATCCAATTGCAAGCTTGTTCTCAACAGCGCCACCTACAAGTATACCCAGTCCAAATCCAAGGGCATAAACAACCATTGCAAGAGGTCCTTGTTCTCCACTAAATACAAGAGACAAGCCAAATACATATATAAGTGCCTCCGCAAAGCCAAGAAATGATGCTATTACAGTCATGTTTTTTACTAAAAATATTGTCCTAAGGGTCAAAAGTGGAACATATATTAATTGTAATACTAGAATTAAAACTATATTTATCATAAAATCTCCTTTTCTATTTTAATGTATTAGTATAAGTATAAACTAATTCATACACTTTTCCAAGTGGAAGACTGGACAAGTTGCAATCAGTAGGACAGATATCTTCCGAACATGATATAATATACATAAATGGAGAAAAAAATCTCTAATAAACAATAGTAGCATCTCTATTAGACCTAAATTATAAAAAGGAGAGTTATACTATATGGCGCAAACATATCCTATGACACCGATGGGTAAAAAGAAGCTTGAAGAAGAATTAGCCTATTTAAAAGAAGAGAGACAAAAAGAAATTAATGATGAAATTAAATATCTTCGCAGTTTCTGTGACTTTGCAGATAATACTTCTTTTGATGAAATGTTAAAGCAACAAGCTTTGGTGAAAGAGCGGATAATCGAGATTGAAGAAATGTTACATAATGCGGAATTAATTAATACTAACGCAGAGCAAACAACAACTGTAATGTTTGGAAGTATCGTAACAATTATTGAATTACCTGATGGAGACGAAGAAACATATACAATCGTGGGTAGAGCTGAAGCAGATCCACTCCAACATAAAATTTCTACCGATTCCCCGATTGGTGAAAGTTTATTAGGGAGTAAAATAAATGATAAAATAAGCATAGAAATTCCTTCAGGTAAAATTAAAGTAAAGATTGTGGATATTCGTAGTTAGGTAGGCAAATGAATTTGTGTATTTTACTATTTAAAAGGATGTGGATAATAGATGAGTGGATATAAGAGTATTATATTTGATTTAGATGGAACTTTGCTAGACTCCATAGAAGATATTGGAGACAGTATGAATGAAGTTTTGAAAAAGTTTAATCTTTCAACTTTTAACTATAAGAAATATAAAATGAAGGTTGGAGGAGGGTTTAGAGACCTAGTAATCAAGAGCTTACCTGAAGGCACTGATGAAGAAACTATAGAAAAATCGATGGTGATGTTTTCAGATTCCTATAGTGAAAATTATTTGAATAAAACAAAACCATATAATGGAATAATGAATGTCTTAACTGAATTAAAAAAACAAGGCATAAAATTAGGTGTAAATTCAAATAAAAGGGATGATTATACCAATGATTTAGTGGATAGGCATTTTAATGAGATACCTTTTATTAAAGTATATGGAGATAGGGAGGGAATCATAAAAAAACCAGATCCCACATCTGCTCTTGAAATCGCTAAACATATGGATTTAGGAGTAGAAGAGATATTATATATAGGCGATACTAAAATTGACATCTTAACTGCAAAAAATGCAAACATGGATAGCGCAGGAGTGCTTTGGGGTTTTAGAGATAGGGAAGAGTTAGTTAATAATGGTGCAAAATATATAATAGAGGATCCTATGAATATACTAAACTTAACAAAGCAAAAATAAGGTGAGAAATTTATCCCCCACCTTATTCTTCTATATCTTGATTGAGTATATCTTCAATTTTTAGTGAAATCTTGTCTAAATCAAGCTTAGCTTCTTTTTTTATGCTTTTTTTAAGCATAGGGCCTATTTGGTTTATATCATCTAGTATATCCTTTAAGAGTTCTATCGCAGCTGTTGCTTCTATTATCTCTGCTGATGTTTCAACCATATTAGCAAGTATAGTTGCCTCGGTCCTAGATGCTACCATAGGGCTTTTAATACCTTCAACATGCACATAAGTCCTCTTACCAGGACCCCTATCATCTTCTATAGGTTCTAAGCCTATAATTTTATCTGACCTTATAAACTTGCCGTATCCCAGAGGGACAACAACGTCTTTTCTGATTTCCATAAAATATCCCCTTTCATCTATAAACATTTATTATTTTGCAACTGAGGCTGCGGTGTTTACTGCTTCCCATGTCAAAGCAAATGGTGGTGAATAAGCAAAGTCATAATATGCTAAATCTTTAGTTGTAAGATTAGCGTGAATTGCTGTAGTAAAAGGAAGCAAGCGAAGGACAGCATCCCTTTCTCCAAAAACTCTAGCTCCAAGGATTTTATAGCTTTTATTTTCATAAATAATTCTAAAATCTACCTTACTAGAATTAGGCATATAGCCAGGTTTATTTGAAACTTGGGATTCTGCTATACCATAATCATATCCAAGCTCTTTAGCTTGGCCTTCTGTAAGCCCAGTAGTGGCAAATTCGATACTTCCAACTTTCACTGAAGAAGAACCTAGAGATTCATAAGGACCAAAGAGATATTCCTTTTCTTTAGACAAGTTTATACCTATTTGTCTACCAATCTTATTGGCACTGGTTGCTAGAGGAATATATGGGTCCTTTAAAAACTTATGGGGGACAGTTGCACAATCTCCAACACTCCAAACATCATCAATAGAAGTGCGACCATATT
>CAZRXS010000089.1:2964-4979 GCA_964604145.1 uncultured Gudongella sp.
GATATATAATTTTCTTGTTCTAAAACTGTAATATTTAATTCCGGATTTTCACGTATGGCCTTAAAAGCAGTAGACATACCACCAGCCACTCCACCTATAATAACTATTTCCATCTATATCACCCCTTGTAAATTATTTATCTACTATCATCTATACCCTAATTCTTAATTACATAACTAAGTGGTGGATTCACAATTAGTTATCAATATAAAAATAGGCGAAATTCTGATTATTTTTTTTCTTAACAGGGTATCATATATATGGGAAGTTTCACAATATAAAAATTTATTAAAGGAGGAGATGTGTTATGGCAAGCTTAATACCTTTTAACAGAAAAAACACTTTAAGGACAACAGATGGATTTCAAGACTTTTACAACATGCTTGACGACTTTTTTACAAGTCCATTATCTACAAGCAGAAGTCTTATGAATGACTCATTTAAGCTAGACATTAAAGACAAGGAAGATAAATATGTTGCTGAAGCAGATCTTCCTGGCGTAAAAAAAGAAGAAATAGAGCTTAATTTAAATGAAGGAAGACTCTCTATTTCAATTCACAGAGAAGAAAGAGAAGATAAGGAAGAAAAAGACTATATCCACAAAGAAAGAAGATACTCTTCAATGAGCCGTAGTGTTTATCTAGGCGATATTAAGGAAGATGAGATTACAGCTAAATTAGAAGATGGAGTTCTTTGTGTAGATATCCCTAAAGGCAAAGAAAAAGAAAAGACTAAAAAAATCCCAATAGAATAACAAAACGAGAGTATGCAAATAATTTGCATACTCTTAATTTAATCGATTTTATCAATAGAGCTTCTAAATTTCACAAACATTCAAACTTTGGGAAAATCGATTAACTATATCTTTGCGGGGTACTTATTAATCAAGGAGTGATATAAATGGCAGACCAAATTAAAGTAGGAGATAATGCTAAAGAATTTTGTTTAAAAGATCAGCATGGTAAAGAGGTATGTTTAAAGGATTTCAAGGGGAAAAAAGTGTTACTATCCTGGCATCCGTTGGCATGGACAGCTGGTTGACTCGATCATATGAGAGCCTTAGAGCTCAACTATGATAGTTTCATAGATAAAAATATAGTACCATTAGGAATTAATGTTGATCATCAATTTTCCAAATCAGCATGGGGCAAGGTAATAAATATAGAAAAATTACAAATGTTATCCGACTACAATCCACTAGGAGAAGTAGCAAAAGCCTATGGGATATTTTTTGATAAGTTAAATTCCTCAAAAAGAGCCAATATATTAATTGATGAAGAAGGTAAAGTAGAATGGGTGAAGGTTTATGAGATATCAGAGATCCCAGACTTTAAAGAAGTGCTCTCTACGATATCAAAATTATAAAGGTTAATAAAAATAAAAGTTTTAAGCTAGAAGGGGTTTATTATACCTCTTCTTTTTATGTCTAATTTTCAGATATATCGAAAAATTGTATTGCGGAGTATTGATATTCTAATCGATAAGTTATATAGTAAAAAAGTTAGAATAAAAAAAGATAACTTTAGCAGAGGAGAATTTTAATGATTGAACAAATCGATATAAATGAAATGGATATTAATAGAATTAGAAGTTTAGCTGAAGAGTATTATAGGAATGGAGATTTTTATTGTTCAGAAGCGATTGTTAAGACTATCAAAGATGAATTTAAATTACCAATCTCAGATGAGATTATTTCAGCAGCATCAGGTTTTCCCATAGGAATGGGAGGGGCAGGCTGTACTTGTGGCGCTGTTGCCGGTGGAGTAATGGCCTTGGGTCTTTTTTTTGGAAGGACTAAAGCTAAAGATGAAAAGGTTAACAAGGCAATGGCACTCTCAAGTGAATTGCATGATATCTTTAGAAATCGCCACAGAACTCTATGCTGCAGAATCTTAACCAGAAATATGGAACTTGGCTCGCCTGTACATATGGACCAGTGTATTTCTTTCACAGGAGAAGTTGCAGAAGAAGTTGCTAAAATAATTATTCGGGAGTTTAGGGATAAGGAGTAAAAT
>CAZRXS010000090.1:0-4832 GCA_964604145.1 uncultured Gudongella sp.
GGCGGTGGCTCCATAGGTTCAGAACTTTGCAGACAAATTGTTAAATTCAATCCAAAGCAATTAATAATATTTGATATTTATGAAAACTCAGCCTATGATATTCAATTAGAATTATTACGAAAGTATAAGGAACTAAATTTAGTAGTTTTAATTGGCAGCGTAAGGGACAATGCCAGAGTAGTAGAAGTAATGACTAAGTACAAACCGGATATAATATTTCATGCAGCTGCACATAAGCATGTCCCATTAATGGAAACAAGTCCAAAGGATGCTATCAAAAATAATGTGTTTGGAACTTTAAATTTAGTAAAAGCTGCCCACAACCATAAAGTTAAGAAGTTTATCCAAATATCCACAGATAAAGCAGTAAATCCTACAAGTGTTATGGGAGCAACAAAAAGAATGTGTGAAAAGATAATACTAGCACACAATAATATTAGTGAAACTGAATTTGTAGCAGTTAGATTTGGAAATGTATTGGGAAGCAGTGGAAGTGTAATACCATTATTTAAAAAGCAAATATCTGAAGGTGGTCCTGTAACTGTTACTGATAAAAATATTATTAGATATTTTATGACCATACCAGAAGCATGTCAGTTAGTATTACAAGCTGGTGCAATAGCAGAGGGTGGGGAAATATTTATACTTGATATGGGTGAACCTGTAAAGATTATAGATTTGGCAATTCACTTAATTAAACTATCAGGATTTGAGCCCTATGAGGATATTCCTATTCGCTTCACAGGCCTTAGACCAGGTGAAAAACTATACGAGGAACTTCTTCTAAACCAAGATAAAGTTTCAGAAACTAGCCATGGAAAAATATTTATAGAGCCAACTGAATATGTTGATTATGGAAATCTTATGATGGAATTAAAATATTTAGAAGAAAGTTTAAATACAGTAAATAATTTTATGCTAAAAGAACTTCTAAAAAATATGAATTTGAATTATGGTGCAGAAAAAGATACAATATAATATATAATAGATGTCTAAGATGGGAGGGACATAATGGAAGAAATTAGCTTGCGGGATTTGTATTTTATCCTTAGGAAGTGGATAGCTCTTATAATAATTTTACCTATAATTGCAGTGGCTATAGCAGGAGGATTGAGTTATTATGTATTAGAACCAGAGTATGAAACATTTACCACTTTAATGGTGGGAAGACCCAAGGATTATATAAGTGACAATAAAATCGAATACAATGAATTATTGTTAAATCAAAAATTAGTATCTACCTATGGAGAAATAGTTAAAAGTAGATTAGTAACAGATGAAGTAATAAATAATTTAGACCTTAAAATATCCTACGAAAGTTTTAGAAATAAAGTAAATGTAAGTTTAGTTAAAGATACAGAAATTATAAAAATACAAGTTACAGATAATAGTCCAGAATTAGCTAGTAAAATAGCCAACGAAACTGCCTTAGTATTTATGGAAGGTGTCAAGACTATTATGAAAATAGAAAATGTACAAGTAATAGATTTGGCACAAGTACCAAGTCGCCCTATTAAACCAAGAAAAACTTTAAA
This sequence comes from uncultured Gudongella sp., assembly GCA_964604145.1. Classification (GTDB taxonomy): domain Bacteria; phylum Bacillota; class Clostridia; order Tissierellales; family Tissierellaceae; genus Gudongella. The sequence goes on from CAZRXS010000090.1 coordinate 1,536, forward strand.
TATGGCAATTGCCGGAGTATTAGGATTAATGCTAAGTGTTTTTATAGCATTTTTAGTAGAATTTTTAGACAACAGTATAAGAACACCAGAAGATGTGGAAAAGTATCTGGGTATCCCTGTACTGGGTGCTATCCCAATGATTAAAGAATAATGTTTTGAGGTGAATGAATGGAAACAATTGAATTAATAACCCAAAAGAATCCTAAATCCCCATACTCTGAAGCATTTAGGACATTAAGGACAAATATACAATTTTCAAGTATTGATAAAGAAATAAGAGTTATACTCTTTACTTCGGCTACACAGAAGGAAGGTAAAACTACTGTAGCTGCTAACTTAGCAACCTCTATTGCCATGGGGGAAAAAAGTGTATTAATGATTGATTGTGATCTTAGACGCCCTAGGCTTCATAGAGTCTTTCAAATACCAAATGTTGAAGGCTTGACAAATATATTAATGGGTGAAAAAAGATTAAATGAAGTAGAATACAAGGGTAGGGGTGAATCAAGTTCTTTAAGCATAGTGACTTCAGGTCCACTACCTCCAAACCCATCAGAATTATTAAGTTCTATAAAAATGAAAAACTTTTTAGAAGATGTAAGAGCTAGTTTTGATATGGTGATTTTAGATAGTCCGCCTGTTGGATTGGTTACAGATAGTGCTATATTATCAACTATAGCTGATGGCACCATATTAGTTATAGAAGCTGGGAAAACAGAAATAGAAGCTGCCCAAAGAGCAAAGGAATTATTAGATAAAGTAAATGCCAATATAATTGGAGCAGTTATAAATAAAATACCCATAGATAAACGAGGAGCCTATAGATATAACTATTATCAATATGGCGACTATTATGGCGAAGATGACCGAAAAATTAAAAAAAGGAATAAGAGGATAAAATGATAGATATTCACTCCCACATATTAGCTAAAGTAGATGATGGATCTAATAGTATGGAAATGTCTTTATCCATGGCAAAGCAATATGTGGAAACTGGTATAAAAGGAGTAATAGCAACACCACATTTTATTGAGGATAGTTTTGAAAGCGATATTACGACTAATAAACTGGTCCTTGAAAATTTTAAAAAAGAGCTAAATAAGAATAATATCCCATTAAAAGTATATTTGGGAAATGAAATATATGTAACTACAAACACTATAGAGGATATAGAAAGTGGAAAGGTTGCCTCTTTAAATAAAAGCCGATATATATTAATAGAATTACCCATGTATGATATTCCTCTGTATTTTGAAGAGATATTATATGGATTATTATTAAAAGGATATATACCAATTATTGCTCATCCTGAAAGAAATTCCAAAATTATTAGTGAAGCAAATTTATTGTATAATTATATAAAAAAGGGTGCCTTGACACAATTAAATTTACCCAGTTTACAAGGCATGTATGGGAAAACTGTACAATCCTGTGCAAAAGTACTCCTAGAGCACAAAATGATTCACTTTATAGGTACAGATGCCCATACTAATAGAACTAGGTCACCAAAGGTTAAAGATGCATTGAATAAATTAAAAAAGATTGTGGGTGAAGATGAATTTCAAAAGATAACATCTTCTAACGGTCAACTATTAATTAAAAATCAACTTATTCCTATTGATCAACCTTTAAAGGTGGAAAAGAAGAAAAACTGGTTTAGTTTTATAAGAAGGCATAAACACAATACATAACAAAATAAAAATAATCCTATTATGGGAAATTATAATAGGATTATTTTGTATGCTTTAATCCTTTGCTAATAACTTCATGCTTCTTAGAATTCTTAAAGCTAGTATAATACTCTTTAATTTCTCCAATTATTTCCACATCATAATTATTAGTTTTTAATTCCTGTTCCATCTCTTTAACCAATGCATTGAATTGTTTATCACTTGCTTTTTCCAACTCAATACCAGAATTTAAGTAATTAGAACTAAGCTTTGCAGTAGAAATCTGACCACTTTTATATTCAGCAATACCCTGGTCAATTAAATTTTCTAAATTAGATTCAAAAGAAGCTCTTAGGGATTCCAGTTTTACACTGTATTCGTTAATGATATTTAAATATGGTTTTGTTGTCTCAGCTTTATTTACTGGATTATCTTTGTTAACAATTGGCTCATTTTCTTCAGACTCTTCTTCTTTTATTTCCTCATAACCATCTTTATTTTCAATAAGAGGAGTCAAAGGATTAGATATTGCAACATCATCCTTAGGATCATTACTTTCAGATACTATATCCGTATCCTTTTCTTTAGTATAAATATTGTATATATCCAGCGCAAATCTTATTTTATGCAAATTAAAAATTATAGTTATAAAGAGAATAAACAAAAATATTATTAAAGCTATTTTTTTCTTTAATTTAGAATCCATATTAAACAACCCCTCGCGTGATAAAATTATACCACAAATAAGTAGATTAGTAGATTAATAGAAGTCAAAAAATTTAAGCAAAATTTTAAACTTCCTATCTGTCATATCAAGCGTAGCGTAATAATCATCCATTATCTGTCATTCCGAGCCCGTCGAGGAAGCTTTCTTTTAATCCTCCCACTAAACGAAGTGAAGTGTAATCCTTTAATTTTTCAATTGTCTTTAATCTTTTAATCCTTTAATTGTGAATTGTGAATTGTGATTTGTGAATTGTTATGATACAATCATTCAATAACCGAACGAATAAAGGAGAGAACAAATGGACACACTAAAAAACAACGGCTTTTTTATACCAACAAATAAATACAAAGAACTCCTAGTCCTAGAAGCAATACATAAAAACCCAAAGACAACACAAAAACAACTAGGTCAAACAATAGGAGCAGCAGCATCCATGATCAATGCATATATAGATGAATGCGAAATAAATGGATATATAAAAAGAGAATATAAAACCTCAAAAAATGTCCTCTATCATATAACTAAAAATGGAATAAAGAGAAAAAAAATCCTAAATATAAGCTACCTAGAAGAACTAATGGACTTACATAAGCTAGCCAAAGGCGGAATAGAAAAGTTCCTAATAGATGTAGTTAAAAAAGGTTACAAAAATATAATCCTCTACGGAGCAGGAGAAGTAGCAGAAATAATACTAAGAGTAATAAACGACAAAACCGTTAAAGGATTAAATGTGGTTGTAGTAGTGGATGATGACCTGGAAAAGCGAGGCAAAACAATACTAGAGCATAAGATAATTTCAAAGATAGATTTAAAGAATTATGAGTATGATGGAATATTGATATCCAGTTATACATATGAAGATACGATTAAAGACCAGTTGGTTAAGAGTGGGTTTGAGAA
>CAZRXS010000091.1:0-4800 GCA_964604145.1 uncultured Gudongella sp.
GTGGTTTCAAATCCACCTATGGATCTTAAAGATGGATCAGATATAAAAATAAAACAATAGGAGGCATTCATGAACAAATACTACGATGAGTTTATAAAAATATTTGACGCTAACGATAAAGATGAGTGTCTGTTTTATTGTATTGAGGGAATAGATAAAGGTAAATTTACAATACCAGAACTTTATGAGGAGATATTAAAGCCTGCTCTTTATAATATAGATACATGCCCTGCATCCGATCCAGGCTGTATCTGGAAAGAACATTTAAAAACATCAATAGTTAGAACAATAGTTGAAGGTATTTACCCATATGTTATTAAGCTTGGAAGAGAACAGGAAAGATTGAATAAGAAAATAATACTAGTGAATCCTGAAAAAGAATATCATGAAATAGGACTTAGAATGATTTCTGATTTTTTTCAAATAAGTGGATATGATGTGATATATGTAGGTACAAATACGCCAAGGATGCAAATTTGTGAGGCTATAAGATCTGAAAAACCAGATTGCATAGCTATTAGTGTCACAGATTATTATCTTATTTTTGAAGCAAAAAAAATAATTCAGCAGATAAAAGAAAATTGCAAAAAAGATATAAAAGTGATATTAGGTGGACAAGCCTTTAAGAAAAATCGACATCTAGTTGAAGAGATAGGTGCAGATATGTATTTAGAGACCTATAATGATGTAGTAGAGCTTCGTAAGGGGGAATTTCTATGAGATTATCATTACAAATTGCACTTAGATTCCTAAAGTCAGGTAAGGGTCAAACAGTCCTTATTATACTTGGTATTTCAATAGGCGTAGCAGTCCAGCTTTTTATAGGGTCACTAATTCAGGGTCTTCAAATTAATCTTATTGATACTACAATAGGAAGCTCATCACAGATAACAATTCAACCGACAAATGACGAAAAAATTATAAAAGATTGGAAAAGAGCAATTTATGAAGCAGAGCTTTTTAGGCCAGAGGTAAATAAAATTTCTGTGGCAGCTAGTGGTCCAGGAACACTTGATTATGAAGTAGATACTGCACCGATTTTAATTAGAGGTTTTAATTTTGAAGAAGCAAATAAAATATACAAATTTGATGAAGGACTCTATAAAGGGTCATTACCTATTAGAAAAGATGAAGTTTCAGTAGGAAAAGAGCTATCTATAAAAGCAGGAATAGATGTAGGGGATAAAATTTTAATTCAAACGCCTAAAGGAGGTCTGGTGAGGTTTTTAGTTACAGGATTATATGATTTGGGTGTGGCTTCTATAAATGACTCTTGGATAGTTACTGATTTAAATACCGCCCAAAGTGTTCTAAGCTTAGGAGATGGAGTATCTACTATTGAAATGCAAGTTGAAGATGTTTTTAATGCAGATGTACTTTCAGAAAAAATAGCATATACGCTTTCATCGGATGAATTAAAAGTTGAGAACTGGAAAGAACAAAATGCCAGTCTTCTAACAGGTTTAAATGGACAAAGTGTTTCAAGCAATATGATTCAAGTCTTTGTCTTGGTTGCTGTATTACTTGGTATTTCAAGTGTGTTGGCAATTTCAGTAGTACAACGCTCTAGACAGCTTGGTATTCTTAAGGCTATGGGCATTAAAGATAGAGAAGCAAGCTTGATATTTGTATTTCAAGGCTTAATGTTAGGCATAATAGGTGCGATAGTAGGTGTTAGTTTTGGCTTTGGCTTATTGTTCCTGTTTACAAAGTTTGCAGTAAGACCAGATGGATCTCCAGTAGTGCCGATTTTTATAAATCCAGGCTTTATAGTTTTATCTGGAATGTTTGCAATAGCATCAGCTATGATTGCCTCTGTGATACCAGCTAGGATTTCATCTAAATTAAATCCAATAGAGGTGATAAAGAATGGCTAATATAATAAGATTAGAAAACATAGAAAAGGTTTATGGAGAGAAAGTTAAGACTCAAGTGCTTTTTGATGTAAACTTAAGCTTTGAAGAAGGGACTTTTAATGCAATCATAGGACAATCAGGTAGTGGTAAAAGCACACTTTTAAACATTGTAGGAACCCTTGATAAACCTACATCAGGAGAAGTCTACATTAAAGATGTAAGAACTGATATTATGAATTCAGAGCAGCTAGCAGAGCTTAGAAACAAGACGATGGGCTTTATATTTCAATTTCACTATCTATTACCAGAATTTACGGCAAAAGAAAATATTCTTATGCCACATAGGATAAAAAGTTTTAAAATAAGTAAAGAAGTAGACCAATGGGCAGATGAACTACTAGAATTAACAGGACTAACAAAAGTAAAAAATAATCTTGCAACAGAAATGTCTGGTGGTCAACAGCAAAGAACAGCAATAGCAAGGGCTTTAATTAACAAGCCCGCTATTATATTAGCTGATGAGCCAACAGGAAATCTAGACTCAGATACTTCAGAAACAATCTACAATCTCTTAAGGGATATAAACAAGAAGTACAACACAACTTTTATAACCATAACCCATGATCAGAGGATTGCAGAAAAAACTGATAGAATTGTTGAGATAGTAGATGGACGGATAAGCCTAGATGCTGTTAGGTAATAGGTAGTTATTTAATTATCTTTATACTTCCATCGGCCTGATTTATCACTTCTGCCTGTAACACTTGTTCTGCAAAACTTGCTGGAACATAGGTCGTTGATTCTATAATTATAGGTGCTGACTCTAATTTTATAAGCATCTTTGCAAAATTATAATTGTTTCTGCCTATAGTTAATGTAGACCAATTAGCACCTTTTAATATCTCTACTGATTTAGTCTCTGCATTCCATGTAACTTGGAATCCTAAAGCCTCCGCAACTTTTCTTAGCGGAATCATCTTAGTTCCATCTTCTAATTGAAAAAGCTCATTTGTAAGAATAATCTCATTTATCTTTTGAGAATCTTCTCGCAAAGGCAATACAATAATTTTACTTGGATTTGTTTGTGCTGGAAGCGATGGCATAATAATACTATAAAACACTACTAAATCCCTTCCATAAATATCTTCTTTACTTAGTGCTTTACCATCGACATCAATAATACTTGCTTCATCAGAAACATTTAGCTTTAACTCATTATCTGCACTTAAAAGCTCGTCATTAAAATGTTCAACAAATGCAGTGCTTTTATCAGACTTTACAACCAAAACATTAGGAGTTAAAAATCCTGGATAACTAAGGCCCATAGGTGTATTTTTATGATATTCTGCTGAGACTTTTGCATCTAGCTTTATATCTTCTTTAGATAGTATATTTTGTTCTTCTTCACCTACTACAAGTACTGTTTTACCAATATTTAATATTAGTGATTCATCCTTATCTTCTTTTGTAACTAAGACTCTTAAATTATCACCATCTTCTGTTATTTCTTTTACAAGACCTTCAAAACTAATAAATTCAAACTCCTCTTCTGCTTTAATTGGTTCAGAAATAAGCACAGGCTTTTCCTCTTTTGCAAATGCTGTTACTGAGCCTCCTAAAAGCATAATTGCACATAAAACCAATGCAATTTTTCCTTTAATGTTAATCATATATAATTATCCTCCTTTTTTTTATCTCTACTAAATAGTGTATACTTAAAGCCTTTCGAATAAATTACAGAGTAATTACAATTAGGTTAAATAAAAGTTAATTTTTAATAAATAATTTACATCTTTTAATACCTATAGATGGCCGCTGCGCCTGTTGTACTTGGCATTCTCTCTTTTGGAAGAATAATTACTTCTCCTTTGTTTTCAAATAACATCTTTGCCAATTCATCTAGGACATTATCATATTTTGAGCCACTTGTTTTTTCTCTTTTTAATTCACCAGTTTCTTTATTAATACTTCCTGAGACCATCTTATCTGCCTCTAATAAGAGTATTTCGACTCTGTTTTCTAGTAAGGCTCTGGATATTTCTGCTAAATCATCAGAAGCTGTAAATCGTGCTCTTTGTATATTATATCTATCTATTAGTTTTTTTGTTTTTTCAAGATAAAATGGCTCTATTATTTCCCAAGCATTATCTCTCATCTGTTCCATATTTAGTGCTTTATAATCCTGTTTAATACCTTCATCCATTAAATATGAATTATTAGTTATATTGTTGAAAAAGCCTTGATGTTCATCAAGTGCAACTAAGATTAATGGTATTTTCATAGGATTTGAATAATTATCTAAAACAAACTTATCTACATATCTAAAATATCTTTCTGTATCTTTATCTATTTCATCTTTTCTTCCCCCATGCCCATGGAACATAGGTGTGCCTGCTGCTCCTCCATAGGATCCTGGATTTAAATAAGGTTCAGAATATTCATCTCCTATTACATCTTCTATGGTTCTAGGAATATCTGGGTCAAGTTTCACTTCCTTAAATCCATATCTATTCCCTTCATATAATGTAAATTGCCTTCTATCTAATCCTAATAAATGATACCTATCCGCAGATTGAAAATACCTAATCAGGGGCTTTATATGGAACCTATCACTTACTAGTGCCAATTCTTCAACTGAACGCTCTAATTTATAAACTATACATTTCTCCCCATTGGACAATATGGCCAAGCCGTCAGTTGTATTATTCCAAAAAACCCTGTCTGCAGCTAAATCTTTAAAAGGTTTCATTATTAATTTAATATCTTCTCCCTTATGTCTTTCTTTTAAAGAATTTTCAATCTTTTGAATTAGATTTTCAAACCTAATCACATCTTGTTTGTTTTCTGGTCTGTATCTGTGAGTTGGTTGGTAAAGAGATATAGACAATCCTTTCTCTTCATTAATAATATCATTTGGGAAGTCATTTACTATTTCATATAACAT
>CAZRXS010000092.1:0-4717 GCA_964604145.1 uncultured Gudongella sp.
AAATATATATATAGATAATAGCAATATACGATTAAGTGCACTTGATAGGATATTTGAAATTTTAAAAATAACAGATAATCTAGATATAAAACTACCTTTAATTGAGTTTCTAAATGCCAATCTATCTAAATCTGACATTCCTGCAGAAAATTATCTAAAATATATTATTGGAAATAAGCTTAATCTAGATGATTCAATTCTCCAAACTTTAAGAGCTAATTACATAGCCGACGAAGCTAGTATTTCAGAACTGTTTTTGGAAAATCTTAAAACAGCTACTTCTTGGACTATTAAGAAAATAAATATAGATATCTTATACGATCAAGTGAAAAAAAATCCAGCTACAACAGGAATACACACTGCCATCCATCTTTGCAATCTTTTAAAGGTAAGCGCTGTAGAAAGAGTTCGTAATTACAGCGGCTACACCTTGATTAATATTATTCCATTACTTTCATTAGAACAGAGAAATGATGTTTCCATAGAACTTCTACGAGCCTTGGAAATGGATAGTTATCAATTTACAAAGTTTATACCAGAGTATCTAGGTCAAATCTTGTTATTCCTACCGCCAAAAGAGTTAGATGAAGTAATAGATGATTTAGAGGATAAAATTAAGATTTCAAGACCACAAACTATATTGCTAATCTTAAATACTATCGGTATCTGTGTATTAAATTACCCAAAATATAAAATAAAATTTAATGAGGATAAGGATTCTAATAACAATAGATTAAAAAGACTTTTAGGTCTTCTTCTTGTGCCCTTAGCTTCTTATAAACTAGAATTAAAGACAGAGTCTTTAAGGGTAATTGCATCAACAATCTTTAATTCAGATCAATTGTCCCTAAGTGATAAAATGTTTGTATTTAGAAGACTTGCAAAAAAAATCTTAACACTTATAGAAGATTCCAAAGAAAATAATTTTTCTTTTTATAATAATGCTGCATCTTTAAATCATATTTATAGGTTTGTTTCTGAATATGAGTATAATTATCGATCACTAGATATGGATATATCAGAAGATGTTGCGTTTTTCCCTGGCACATTTGACCCTTTTAGCTTAGGCCATAAAGAGATAGCTAAAGAAATTAGAAAACAAGGTTTTGAAGTTTACCTTGCAGTCGATGAATTTTCATGGTCAAAAAGAACAGAAGCCCACCAATTTAGAAGGAATATAATTAATATGACTATTGCAAAAGAAGACGGCATTTACTTGTTCCCAAAGGAAATTCCAGTTAATATTAATTCAGATGAGGATATGATAAAACTTAGGAAAATCTTTGGATCTAGAGAAGTTTATATTTCAGTTGGCTCTGATGTAGTTACTAATGCTTCTGCTTATAAAGACAAAAAGGAAATCCTTAACTTTTCACATATAATATTTGATAGGAATACCAATGAAAGTACAACCCAGCTTGACGAATTTATAAATAATGTAACTAAAGATACTAATAATAAAGTGCTTAAATTAACTCTGCCTATTCAATTTGAAGATATAAGCTCTAGTCAAATAAGAGAAAATATTGATAAAAATAGAGATATCTCGAAATTAATAGATCCAATGGCTGCTGAGTATATCTATAACTATGGATTGTATTTAAGAGAGCCACTATACAAAACCCTGCTGGAAACAAAAATACTGAATGTGGAAGTGTATAGAAATCTAAGCGATGAGTTACTAGATTATTTATATGATAGTTTTGGTTCTAATCTAGATTGCGACAGTCTTTTAGAAATAAGAGAAAAACTTAGTTATAGAATCATAGTCTTAAAAGATACCCGCAAAAAATTAGCTATTGGTTTTTCTATTTTTTATTGGGTCAGACACAGTAAGCTTTTTGATGAGTTTAAAGACCAAAATATAACACAGTTTATTAGAAACAATGCTAAGGGAAGAACTGCTTTTATTTCTTGTTTGTATGCTAAAGATGATAAGGACCATACTATGGATATGGTTTTAAATGAAACCCTATCTATAGCCTTAAATAGAGATTATAACTATGCTCTTTATGCAAACACTATAATCCAAGGAGAAAATAATAAGGCCATAGAACATTTAATCATGCAGGGCTTTATAGAAACTCCATTTTCACATAAAAGCTCCACCATCTTTATGGTAGATATGAATAATCCTATAAGTATAAATCTTGATTTAGAGAATAATTTAAAATCTCCATATGATACCCATCCAAAAATAATCGATGCAGTTGCGGTCTCCAGAAAGAAAATAAAAAAAGCACTAGCAGACCTTTACCCAGGTGAATTATTAATATCATTTAATCGTACAATGATTTATAGTAAATTAATTCAAATGATATGTGATGAAAATGATGTTTCCACGGTTGATAATAAAAAAAAGTCACTTGGTAATAAGATGTGTGTACCGTTTGGTATAATCTTAAACAATTCTATTATCCCTAATACTGTTACTAAGACACTTCATACTGAAAAAATCTTTTCTAAAGATATAAATAGTTTTACAATCGCCGAATTCCCAAATTATCTTTCGCTAGAAGTGCAATGCAAGACAATAAAGTCATTTAATAGAGAAGTAATTTTGCTAGATGATTTGCTTCATAAGGGCTATAGAATAAAAATTGTTGAGCCACAATTAAGACAGCAGGGAATTGAAATATCAAAATTACTAGTTGGTATTTTATCAGGGAGAGGGAAAGAAATAGCTAAAATTCGTAATATAGATGTAGATTCAGCTTATTTTGTACCCAATCTTAAACTTTGGTTTAATGAAAGTGGCCAGTATCCATTTTTAGGCGGAGATATGGTAAATAGAGATTACTCAGATACAAATCTTATACCAAGTGTAAACCTAATACTGCCATATGTTTCACCGAAATTCATAAAAAATGTTAGTGAAGATTTAATTTTTGAGTTTTCAAGGATTTCATTAACTAATGCAATAGACTTATTTAAGGCAATTGAAACAGTATACCAAGAAATAAATGAAAAAAACTTAAACCTTGCTTCTTTAGGAGAAGTTGTCTTTATTCCAAGATATCCAGATATGGAGAGAAGCGTATTTGAAAATAAGCATCTTAAGCCATCAAGTTTCATAGAAAGAGATATAGACTATTTAAAGCGGCTTGAACATACTTTAAGAGGCCATAGGAGTGATTAAATTGAATTATTATAAATTTAATGATCATCTTTTGTTTTCATTTTTTGAATTATCTGGATTCCAAATATGTAAAGAAAAAGATATAGCAAGTTCTACTGATATTGTGTTTTTTTTAAATAAGCTAGACCCGAATTTTTCAAGGAGAGGTTTTGCAGTTGTAGATCCTTCCCAACTATTCCAAAAGAGTGAAGACTTAAATATCTTAAAAAAGAATAACACATATTATAACTTGCCATCTTGGATAGATAAAAAAATCTCTCATAAAAAAATAAAGTCAATTAATATAAATTTTCCAAGCTGGAAAGACGAATTAATATCCAAGCCCAAGAATTGGCGTGTAAATGTATTTGCACTAGGAGATGTCGGTTCTACTCTTTTAATAGGTCTAAGATTACTTGGAAAGCATATTGATATAGGAATATACGATAGAACTCCAGAAAAGATAAAAAGATGGGAGTACGAGTTAAATCAAATTAGAATACCCTTTAATGAAGAAGCTTTGCCCTCTATTAAGGCGTTGGATAAATCTGAATTATTTGATTGTGATATGTTTGTATTTTGCGCTTCCAAATCTATAGCTCCTGTTGGAAAAGAAAATGTTGATATAAGGATGATTCAATTTAAAGACAACCGAAATATTATAGCTCATTATGGAAAATTAGCTAGGGATGCTGACTTCAAAGGTATCTTTGCTGTAGTAAGCGATCCTGTCGATCTTTTATGTAAGGCTCTTTATTTAGATTCAAATCTAGATCAAGAGGGGAGACTAGATTATAAGGGTCTTGCTCCAAATCAAATTATAGGTTACGGTTTAGGAGTTATGAATGCTAGGGCTTGTTTCTATTCTGAAAGATTGGATGGATTTTCACATTATATAAGAGAAGGCTCTGTATTTGGTCCACATGGAAAAGGATTGATTGTGGCTGATAGCTTAGAAAATTATAATATTGAAAAATCGCTCTTGCTCACTGAGAAAACTCTAAATGCCAATCTAGAAATTAGAAGTTTTGGATATAAGCCGTTTGTAGCACCTAGCCTTTCCTCAGGAGCTTTATCAATTTTAGCAACCATTTCAGGAGATTATTTTTATGGTTCCAGCTTAATGGGCGAAGTTTACATGGGTTCTAAAATGAAACTCGGCGATGCTGGTATAGAAATCCCAAAATACAATTTAAATATCAAACTTGAAGAAAGACTTATAGAGACATACAACAAATTAAGGAGACATATATGAAAACATTAAAGTTGTTAATTCCAACTAATCCAAGCCCACTATTACAAAAAATGATCCATGCAGCTGTTTTAGATAGTGAGTACGAAATTATAACAAGATTAGAAGATTTAAAGTATTTAAGAAAGCAAAGAATACTCTTTGCAATTGAATTAAATCAAATTGGAATTAATATAAGATTAAATACTATGCTGGAAGAGCTAGCAAGAATAGGAAATGACTCGCTTTCTGGCTCAAAAGGAGCTATTTTAATCCATAGCAAACACAACACATATACAAAAACTGCAGCTGTAGATATTATTTACATTGCAAACCAGTTGGGTTGTGAATTTCCTGGCAAGCCAGCT
>CAZRXS010000093.1:0-4672 GCA_964604145.1 uncultured Gudongella sp.
TGGGGACAAAAAGAACCGTCCCCAACGTCCCCAATGTCTTTTCTTTTATAGGATATTTGTTAGTACTTCATCTTTAAAATAGTATATTGAATCTCCATAATCTTCTGTATAGACCCAGAGCTCTATATCACTAAATTTTGTTGTTAGTTTTGTAGTTTGATCTGGGTTCATCTTAAACTGGACTAGAAGCATATCCGTTGTCATTCCTGTCCAAGGAATATTCTCTTCTATTCTCTTCCAAGTTTTTAAATCCCAATTAAATAATGTCTCTGGGCTCTTTTCTAAAACAGTATATATCTTTTCTGAATCCCTATTAAATACCGATTCATTTAGAGTATTAAATGATATTACAGCATTATATTTATCGTTGATTTGAGCTTTAAACAGGGTATCTTTTGCTTCTATTTCTTTTTCATCTAACATACTATCGTCTATCATAGAATTTAGCATTGAATTTTGTGTCCCCACTACTTTTTTCCAAGCTGCAAGATTAAAATAATGTTCATTAATTTTAACTTTTACATAATCACCAACTTCTGATGTTTCTTTTATATCCCTTAAATCTAATCTTTCAAGCTCTTGTTTTAGATAAATTGGATTTGCTCTATTTGTTTTAGTAAGCTCATCAATATAAATCCAGTATGTGTTGCCTATAAAGGATGAATTTTTAGACCAGCCTCCTCCATAGTCTTCAACTTTAAAGTCTGGAACATTTTGAACCAAAGTTCCATCTTTTTTATATAGGTTTACAAAGCTAACATCATGGTTTTTGCCAGTGTATCTAAACTCTTTTGTCCTCTCACCATTTATAAACTTGTTTTGGTATTCCTTATATGGCTTTACCGCTTCAAAGCCTCCGTATCTCCACTCAACTATGGGTGACTTACTTAATAAAATAAGTTGAGAATCGCCATTCCAAACTACATTGTAGTCCATATGCTCTGATAGGAACCTTAATGGAATCATTGTATTTCCACCTATAATCTGAGCTGGGACATCTAACTCATAAGCTAGTCCATTTATATTCGCTGTAGTACTGCCTATTGGAAATAGCACATCTATTGCTTCATTTCTTCCTCTGGCTGCACGCAAAGAATCATTCCATGTTACTGTTAATCCAAATGATTCAAATATCTTCCTCATAGGCACGAGAACTCTACTACTTACAATCTGTGGTGCTACATCAAAATCTAATTGTTTCCCTTCTAGAAATACCCTAATCTCATCTCCTCTTTCATAATCAATATTGTCAAATTGGCTTTCAAATTGAGCTAACGCCCCTAATGGTACTAATAGCATCGCTAGAATTAGTATAAAACTGCTTATAATTAATTTAGTATCTTTTACCATAATCTACCCTCCAAATATAGAAATTTACTGTATATTTTATGTTTACCCTATTTGGAGTGGATTTTCACATTTTTAAAAATAGGCAAAAGGGACGGTTCCTTTTGCCTATTAAATGGTAATCCAACCATCTAATATTAGCACTTCTGCGTTTTTATTGATTTCTTCATCCTTAAACCATTTAATAGGAGCGATTACTACTTTATTCTCTGAATCAGATAACCACGCAGCCCACCAACTAAAAGTACTATTTGCTATTATAAAGTGTTTACAAGATTTCATTATTAAGAAATCAATATGATGTGATAAGCTGATAGTATCATCTATAAAAGCAACATTGTCAATTCCTTTTAAACTATTCTTGCACCAATTAATATCATCTGAAAATACATAAAAGTAAGCTTGTGGAAACTTGTCCTTTATACGGTTTATTGCTTTAGAATAATATTCTAATGATTGCACTTCAAAAAAACTCGTATTTTCTGGATTCAAATAATCATCTCGTCTAAAGTGGACAGCAACAGAATCCCTAGATTTAATATCCCTTATTATTTTTTGTTGAACTTCCGTTAATTCTCCTTTATACTTAAAATCCTCCACTAAAATGTTCCTTATACCTTCAAAATATTTAGGATTTTGCCAATATCCATTGAAATAATTATATTTATATTCAAAAATCTCATCTTGCACAATAAAATAGTCTTTCTCAAGACAGACTTTGAATTTATTATTTAATTTCTCCCTGTAAAGTTTATATAAGAGATTATAAATAATTACTCTTAATCCGTTTTTTGAATTGTATTTAACATTATAATTATCAAGCTCAAAATCTCTTTTATCATCTCTAATGTATGATAATGTATCTAGCACTAACTGCTGATTATTTTCTAGAGCTAATTTTCTAGCTAATGCATATTCAAACATTTGGTTTCCCAAACCACCCTTAATTTTCATTATTATCATAGTTACTACTCCTTAATCTCTATTATGGCTTCTATCTAGTTTGCCTAGAAATTTGATGTTTAATTCTTTAAGCTTTCCATTGATCTCAGACATATAAACTTCTGCTTTCTTTTTCTTCTATTATATTGGATTATGGTGATAAAGTATAGTGTTAAAGAAAAAAGACAAAAGGAACCGTCCCCAATGCCTTTTTTCTAATAAATTAATTTAGTATATCTTATTGGGGTATCAATGTATGTGAAGAAGAAACATAATCATAAAAAAATATTATTTTAGAAAGGAGTTAAGCTATGAGTACATCTGTAATAACAGTAAAATATGAAATCAAGCCTGATAAGTTAAATGAGTTTATTGAACTTATTAAAGAGAATTCCAAGAAGAGTTTGTCTGAACCAGGCTGTCTTAACTATGAGGCTTCTATGGCAGGAAACAAGATTTTTCTTTATGAGAAATACAAGTCCGAGGAAGATTTCAAGTACCACACCACGACTGAGCATTTTGCAAATTTTGACGAAAAGACTAAAGATCTTATCATAGAAAGAAATATCGCAATGTATAATGGGCTTAAATAAGCATGAGAAAGGCTATATCATAATTAAGTGATATAGCCTTTCTCCAATATATATTACTGTGTATTCTCACATAAAGTCATGTTTGCTTCAACAATTATTCCTGCAGTAAAAGTTGCACCTAGCTAACAGTAGATTAAGCTCATATTTAATATAAACTCTAACTCTTAAATTTAACCTCGTTGGTGAGTTCAGTCTATTTTGTTCATCTTAAATTCCTTTATCTACAATATTGTCTGGTTCCCTTGGAGCTGGTGATGCAAATGATGCCACCGCTCCAATAACTGGGAATACCATCATAATAAGTAGTATCTGCTTGTATCCGCCGAATATATCATATGCCATACCAAATGGCAAAGGTCCCAAAGCAGAACCTACAACCATTGCGGTCATCGTTACTCCACGTATGCTTCCCAAATTGGTGCTTCCAAAATAGTTTGGCCAAATTACACCAGTACTTACAGAGTCAAATGCCATAAATACACCATGAAGTATTGCATAAAGTATTAGTAGTGCAGGACTGTCTCCAAAGAAAATGGCAGCAACTACGCCAAGATACAATATATAGTTTAATCCCTTTATATAGTGTACCTTAATATTATCAACTACAAACCCAGCAACAAATATCATTGGAAACTGGCTTAAAGCCATAATACCCAAGATTGATGCTGCAAATGCTGATGAAAATCCCTTTTCACCAATAATAGATACTATATGGAATGTTATTCCAGTATTTATCATTGGAGGAATTACCATACCAATCAATAATAACCAAAAGGACCTTGTCTTCATAGCTTCATTTAGATTCCATGGGTAGCTACTAACTTCTATTTTTTTGGCAGGTCTAAATCTATCTCGTTCAATACCCTCAGCTGAATCTCCATCAGGTTTTAGTCCCATTTCCTCAGGTCTATTCCTAACTAATATCCATCCAGCCGGGATCATTATAAAAAAGAGAAGCCCTGTCCAGGTTCTCCAGGCTATTGCTGCCCCAAAATTAACCAATAGAAAATTGTTTAATAATGGTACTAGGGCCGATCCAATTACTCCACCAAGTGCCATAAGGCTAAGGGCTTTTCCTCTATTTCTCTGAAACCATGATGGCACAAGTGTATTGGGTAAAAGTGACATTGATCCCTGACCGAGAAGTCTAAGAAAGAAGAATCCTAGAATAAGCATCAATGGCGTCCTAACAAAGCTCATCCAAAGAGCAGCCATACCAAGAGCAAATGCAATTAGGACTACCATTGTTCTCTGCCCTCTTTTATCAATTGCCTTTCCGATTACTGGAAGTGTAAATCCAGCGACCAAAGTTGCCATTGAATAGTAGCTGGATACTTGGGTTCTGCCCCAACCAAAGGTTTCAACATAATAATCGATAAATATTGATACAGAATAGGTCTGTCCAGGTCCTGAAAAAAACAGTATCAGAGCTGAAACTGCGACAATAATCCAGCCATAGTATGGTTTTATATTTGATTTTTCTAGGGTGTTGTTTTTTTTGTTCATCTAAACCTCTTTAAGTTATTTTTAGTGTCAATAAAATTATATCAGAAAAGCATCTGACAAGCTATTATACACGTAAATACGTCCTCTATATAGAGGACGTATTTCTAGGCTGCAAACCAGATTCTTGTGTCACTTGGAAGGTATAGTGGAGAGGGATTTCTTTTGATAATTCCACATACAAACAAAGAGTGCAATTCTCATTTTCGAAATAGTTAGATCAAAAATTTATTTGGTACGCCCAGAGGGATTCGAACCCCCGACCAACTGGTTCGAAGCCAGCTACT
>CAZRXS010000094.1:0-4652 GCA_964604145.1 uncultured Gudongella sp.
ATTTATTTTTGCCATAATATTTTCTCCTCTTTGTTTTCTCATCGTCCTTGTTATTTACTTTATTCTTATACCCAAATATATCTAAGCATAAGTAAACCCTATAGATTTTCTATAGGGCGTTTTGGTCTAAAACATTGGAAATACATATCTTATTAGGAAGAACAATACGATAAGAACTATAATTATATAGGCTGCATATTTTATAAATGTCGCTCCAACCATACTTGGGTTTTCTTTCCTAGTTACGCTTTCATTTTTTACATTTACATCTTCTATTACTTCATCTCTTCTTTCATGGTCTGCCATCTTTTTCACTCCTTTTACATTGTAAAGACTTTATACCCTTTTTAAGAAGATTTTATTTATTTTATTTATTACATTTAAATTACAAATCACTTATGCTATAGTCTTGGATCTAGTGTATCTCTTAGTGCATCTCCAAAAAAGTTAAAACCTAAGACTAAAAGTGCCATAGCAATACCGGGGAATATAATTATCCAAGGTGCATCCATAATATAGGATCGCCCTGCGCTCATAATGGAACCCCAGCTAGGTGTTGGAGGTTGAACTCCCAGACCTAGGAAGCTAAGTGATGATTCAATAATAATAACCTTTGGAATTTCCATAGTGGTTAAAACAATTACCGGTGCTAATGCATTTGGAAGCATATGTTTTAGGATTATCCTTGTATTACTCATACCCAGGATTTGTGCAGCTTGAATAAACTCAGACTCTCTTAAGGCTAAAAACTGTCCCCTTACCACCCTTGTAAAACCAGCCCAGCTAACCATTGCAATTGCAATTATTAAATTGCCAAGACTGGGTCCAAGAGCCGCAACAAAAGCAATTGCAAGCAATGCTACAGGTAAAGACCATGCTATATCTGTGATTCCACTTATTATATGATCAATCATACCACCAAAATAACCCGCAAGAGCTCCAAGGACAATACCTATAAACATTGAAATAAAAACCGCAACAAAGCCAACAAATAAAGATATTCGACTACCATATATTATTCTGCTTAGTATATCTCTTCCAAATTCATCAGTGCCCAACAAATTATTTGCTCCTGGTCCTGTAAGCATATTTGGCATATTCATAAAATCATACTTATATGGCGCTAAGTAAGGGGCAAAGATAGCAGTTAGAATAAATACACTTATTACTATTGTTCCAAAAACTGCTCCCTTATTTGAAAAAAGTTTTCTTGAAAAAGCCTCCCTTTCTTCTATCCCATATACTATCTCCTCTTCTCTAGGAGTTGAAATGGCCTCTTGAATATTCGTTTGTTTCATAGTCTCACCTTCTTTATATTAATACTTTATTCTTGGATCTACAACTGCATATAAAATATCAGCAATAAGGTTGCCGATAAGTACAGAAGCTGCAAGTACCAAAATTGATCCTTGGACCACAGGATAATCTCTTGAAAAAATTCCATCTACAATAAGCCTGCCTATGCCTGGAATAGAAAATACAGTTTCAAGTATTACAGATCCTCCAAATATCCATCCAATTCTCATTCCCAATAAAGTAATAACTGGTATAAGTGCATTTTTTAGGGCGTGTTTACCCATAACAATATTTTCATGTACACCTTTTGCCCTGGCTGTTCTTACATAATCCTGCCCGATAACTTCAAGCATGCTGGAACGGACCATCCTAGCTGTTACTGCTGCGTCAGTTAAGCCAACAGTTATAACAGGAAGTATTAAATGTCGGACCGTACCATATCCCGATATTGGAAACCACCCTAATCTATATGCAAAGAAATACAACAAAAGGAGAGCAAACCAAAAAGTTGGCATTGATATACCTATTAAAGCTCCTGTCATTGATAGATAATCTAAATATGTGTTTCTATTTATTGCTGCAATTACTCCTATGGGCACTGCTATTGTAAATGAAAGAAGCAGTGATAAAACCCCTAGTTTAAATGTTACTGGAAATCTTTCTAAAATAAGTTCACTAACTGGCCTGTTCTGTAAAATCGATCTTCCTAAATCACCCTTAAGTAAATTTTTTAAAAATATGAAATATTGCGTTGGAAGTGATCTATTTAAGCCTAAACTCTCTCTTACATTTTCATAAACCTCTGGTGTTGCATTGGGTCCTACTATTAAATCTACTGGCTCCCCTGGAGCTAGATGTAAAATTAAAAATATAAAAATTGTAAGTCCAATTAAAACTGGAACCATTAATAAAAGCTTTTTAATTATATATTTAAGCATATTCTCACCTCAGTTATTTATTACAAAACTTGCCTATATAGGCAAGTTTTGTAATAAACACTTCCATTCTTAAATTTCTAAATCTATCCCATCATTATACTGTGGCACCCAAGGATGGTGCTTATAATTAAGAACCTTATTACTCACTCCTATGCTAGCTTTTGGAATGTATATAGGTGCCCATACAGCTTGATCAATTAAATGCTTTTGTACTTCATGATAACCTAGGGCTCTCTCTTCCCAAGTTGGACTTGTAGCTGCAGCATTTATTAATTCATCTGTCTTTTGGTCTTGCCATCTTGAATGATTTGGATATGGGAATTGGCTTGAAAGTAAAAACCAATCTAGTATATCTGCATTTGGCCAGCTGTATTCTCTTAAAAACAGTTCTTGCTTTCCATCCTTAAGCATTGCTGTATAACTAGAACTATCGTATAATTGAATCTCAACGTTTATTCCTGCAAGCTTAAGCTGATCTTGTAGGACTTCTGCAAGTCTTGTGTATTCTGTAGAGTTTTCAGCAGCGAGTTTAAAATTTAATCCATCCGGGAAACCTGCTTCTGCAAGAAGTTCTTTAGCTTTCTCCACATTGTACTCATAGCTTTCTTCTTTGCTATTTGGGTAGTACTCATCACTTAGCATAGGTGGAAGATAGCCATATGCAGGGGTTGCATTATCTCTAAATACATATTTTGCAATATCTTCTTTATTTATTGCATGATTAATCGCCCTTCTAACTCTTATATCAGTAAATGGCTCTTTATCAGTTGCATATGCCAGGTAACCAAGTTTTGTAGCCTCACCTGAAAAAACTTCAACTGTTTCGCTGTCTTGGAGCTTTGGCAATAATGTAGCCGTTACATCTCTTAAAATATGAACTCCCCCAGATTCTAGTTCCATCTGTCTTGAGCTCTCTTCAGGTATAACTCTCATCACTATCTTATCTATAATTGGAGTTCCATTATTTTCCATCCAATCCGGTCCCCAATTGTACTCTTCATTTTTTTCAAGGACTATTTTATCTCCTTTAATCCACTCGACAAATTTGTAGGGTCCTGAACCAACTAGATATTTACTACCATAGTCATCTCCATATTCATTATAAGCGGCCTCACTTATAATGCCCGAAGCTGTGTTTGACAATATAAATAAAAGATTAGGAAACGGCTGATGTAATACTATATCAAATGTATAATCATCCTTTACTATAACTTCTTTAATCGCAGCAAAGTCAGATTGAGCAGGTGATGCAGTTTCAGGGTCTATTATGGTTTCAAGAGTCCATTTTACATCATTTGCTGTTAAATCAGTCCCATCATGAAACTTTATTCCTTCCTTTAACTTAAATGTCCATATAGTTCCATCTTCAGATGTTTCCCACCCTGTTGCAATTCCAGGCAAGTAGTTAAAATCGTAATCTCTGGATACAAGTCTGTCATAAGTATAAATTAACGCATCTGAATACCAACCAGTCTTTATATGGTTTAAGGTTTCAGCGTCTCTTTCAAAAGCAACTACTAAGACTTTCTCTGTCCCATTATTTTCAACTGGTACATCTGCTTGTTCTGGTTTTACTTCAGGAGTTTTACTTGAACATCCTGCAACTGTTGTAATAATTAAAAACGCTATTAATATCAAGGCAATAAACTTATTACTTTTGCTATTTTTCATTTTCTTATCTCCTTTTATTTTTTTAGATTATAGGTCAAGATTGAAATGGCATGCTATTATATGGTTCTTGCCTATATCTCTGGGTTTTGGCTCTTCTATTATGCAAATCTCTTGTGCATATTGACATCTAGTATGAAATCTGCAACCTGATGGTGGATTCATTGGGCTTGGCATATCTCCCTCTAAAAGGATTGTCTCTTTTTTCGTCTCTGGATCAACGCTTGGCACTGCAGCTATTAAAGCTTTTGTATAGGGATGTGAGGTATTCTTAAAAATATCCTCACTATCTGCTATCTCCATAATTTTTCCAAGATACATTACAGCAATCCTCTCGCTAATATGTCTAACAACACTTAAATCATGTGCAATAAAGAGATAGGTCAATCCCAAGCTGCCCTGTAATTCTTCTAGTAAGTTAATTATTTGAGCTTGAATTGAAACATCAAGAGCTGAAACAGGTTCATCACAAATAATAAGTTTAGGTTCCACTGCCAAAGCTCTTGCTATTACAATTCTTTGTCTTTGTCCACCACTAAATTCATGGGGATATCTGTTTAAATGCTTTTCATTTAATCCTACTCTTTGCAAAAGAGAAGCTATTCTTTGATTTCTCTGATTTTTATCTCCAAATTTGTGTATATATAAAACTTCATCCAAGGCATCCCCTATTGTCATTCTTGGATTTAGTGAACCAAAAGGATCTTGAAAAACAAGTTGCATATTTTTCCTTATTTCTTTCATTCTTTT
>CAZRXS010000095.1:0-4562 GCA_964604145.1 uncultured Gudongella sp.
AACTCATGCCTAGCTTTTCTATTTCTTGCTAATACTTTTATCCCATCTGCATTCATATTTGCCCATCCTTTATCTCCATATTGTAGTTAGTTTAGCAAAATTAGTCTTCTGTGTCAAATTCAGATTCTACAACAGCAAAGTCTATATTTTTTTTGCCAACATCTGCACCTATTACTTTAATTCTTATTTCATCTCCTAATCTATAGGTTTTTTTGGTTCTTTCACCAACAATGCTATAATTGCTTTCATTAAAATAATAAAAGTCATCAGTCATATTTTTAAAATGCACTAGCCCCTCCACAGTGTTTTCTAATTGAACAAACATACCAAAATTAGTTACTGATGAGATTATTCCATCAAATTCCTCACCAATTTTAGTAACCATATATTGGGCTTTCTTTAAATCTTCTACTTCTCTTTCAGCTTCTTCTGCTCTTCTTTCTGTTTTAGATGTATGCTCGGCTATATCAGCTAGTATATTATCCAAAAGGCTGATTCTCTTTCCACTTAGTTTGCCCTGCAAAGATTCTTTAATAATTCTATGAATCTGAAGGTCGGGATACCTTCTTATAGGTGCTGTAAAGTGAGAATAATACAAAGTTGCTAAGCCAAAATGTAGTCCTGGTTCTGCAC
Organism: uncultured Gudongella sp.; assembly: GCA_964604145.1. Classification (GTDB taxonomy): domain Bacteria; phylum Bacillota; class Clostridia; order Tissierellales; family Tissierellaceae; genus Gudongella. Next base: position 634 of record CAZRXS010000095.1, read on the forward strand.
TATAAACTGCTTTTTGCATTGTTCTTAAAAGGAGGGTAGATATAATTGGCTCTTCTTTTTTGCCTTTAAGTTCTTGTGTAAGCCTTTGGAAGTCCTTAGGGTGGATTTCCCTTCCTTTAATGGTATAGCCAAAGTTGTGGATAAATTTTACAAAAGTTGCTACCTTTTCCTCATTGGGCTTTTCATGTACTCTATACAAAAATGGAATCTCTTCCCAAAAAAATCTCTCTGCTATGGTTTCATTGGTTATTAGCATAAACTCTTCAATTAATCTATCCGCAATTCTCCTATCTCTCTTTTTTATATTAAAAGGTATGCCATTTTCATCTAATTCAATTAAAGATTCAGGAATATCAAAGTCAATGCTTCCTCTTTTCTTTCTCTTCTTAGATAGAATTGTCATTAGGTCTTTCATAATAAATAATTCTTTTGAAACTATATTTAATTTTTTTTCAAGTTCTGCATCTTTTTCTCCTTCTAATAGATCTGATACATCGTCATAAATTAGCCTTACCTTGCTATTAATCACAGATTCATGTATTTCATGAGATACAACTTTTCCATTTATGTTTATTTCCATAAACACTGTCATAGTTAATCTATCAACATTTGGATTAAGAGAACAAATCCCATTGCTAAGCTCAGCAGGCAACATTGGAATTACCCTATCAAACAAATAAACAGAATTACCTCTAAGTAGAGCTTCCTTATCTAAGAGGCTATTTGCTCTTACATAGTGGCTAACATCTGCTATATGAACTCCTAATCTACAGTTTCCATTGTTTAATCTTTCTATGGAGACAGCATCATCCAAGTCTTTTGCATCCGCTCCATCTATTGTAAATGTCTTAAGGTCTCTTAAATCTAATCTTCCTGATAGGTCCTTATCACTAATTTCTTGAGCTACTCTGATCGCTTCTTTTTTAACTGCTTCTGGAAACTCTTCAGGTAAGTCGAACTGTCTAATTATCGATAGTATATCTGTACCTTTTTCGGTAAGGTACCCTAAAACTTCAATAACTCTTCCCTCTGGATTTCTTCTAAGTTCTGGCCATCTTGTGATTTCTACAACTACCTTTTGATGGTCTTTAGCATTTAAACTAGATCCCTTTGGAATAAAAATATCATATACAATCTTATGATTATCTGGAATAACAAATCCAAAGTTGCCATTATCTTCATAGGTGCCAATTACAGTCTGGTTTGCTCTTTCTAAAATTCTAATTATTTCTCCTTCTTGCCTTTTGTCAATTTCTTTTCCCACTATAAGTTTTTTTACTATAAGATTTGCAACAACTTTATCTCCATGCATAGCCCCGTTTATTGAATCAGCTGGAATATAAACATCTTCTCCTATCCTGTCTTTTGAAATTACAAATCCAAATCCCTTTTCATGGCTTTCAAGTTTGCCAACTACTAAATATTCATCATTTAATAAACCATATCTGTTATTAGTAGCCTTTAAAATTATCCCTTCTTTTTCTAAATCATCAAGTATGCTGAAAAACTCCTTGTATTCTCTTTTCCCAATTCCAAGCTTATGTGCTATTTCTTCTCTTAATAGTGGTTTATACTTCTTTGCCCCCATTAATTTTTCTATTTCATCTTTTATCGTCATTTATTGCACTCCTTTCTTTTACGAATATATTTACCCTTTTATAATGGAAAAAATGTAAGATAATAAAAACTATCTTACATTTTAGTGCTTTTTGAACCAAATTGAGTTTTGTCAAACAAATTTGACTCATAAATATACATATTGTTATCTTTTTCTTTTTTTGTCACAATTGCGATATGGATCATCTTATTTATTAAATCTTTAAAACTATAACCCCTACCTTCCCAAAGGTAAAAAGCTATTGAACCTGGAAGGGTGTTTATTTCATTTACAAATACTTTGTTGTCTTTATTTAGTAAAAAATCTATTCTAGCATTTCCCTTTGCATCTATAACTGTAAAAGCCTTCTTTGCCAACTCTTCAATTTCTGCAGTTTTAGCAGGTTCTAAATCAGCAGGGATGGCTCTATTCAAACTCCTATCTCCAGTTTTCTTGCCATCTTTCCTTAAGTATTTATCACTAAATGATAGAATCTCCGTCCAGCCTAGGGGTTCTTCACAAAGTGATGTTTCTACCTTATTATCATAGCCCATAACTGCACAATTTATCTCTCTAGGGTTTTCCACTGCCTTTTCTACTATTATCTTTCTATCATAGCTTGCCGCAACTTCTAGTCCAACTACTAATATTTCTCTATTTTTAGCCTTTGATATACCAATACTTGAACCAAGGTTTGAAGGCTTTACAAATACAGGATAGCCTAAGTCGTATTCAATCCTATCCATTACTTTTTCCTTATCTTCTTTCCATTGACTTCTATAAAACCATATAAAATCAACCACGGGGATGTTGTTTGCTTTATACACATCTTTCATAAGTATCTTATCCATGCCAACTGAAGAACCTAGGACACCTGCACTTACATATGGCTTGTTTATTAATTCTAGTAGTCCTTGAATTGATCCATCTTCTCCATTTGTCCCGTGAAAGGCTGGAAAGAATATATCTATTGTCTCAATAATTTTTTTCCCAAATAAACCACTCTTTGAAGGGTGTTGATATAGGTTGCCATCGTTGTGATTAGGAGATAAGATAATTTGTTTAGTATCTTTGAAGTTCTTATTTTTATAGCTTTCAAAATTCATTAAAGATTCTCCGGTTAACCACTCGCCTTCTTTATTTATATAAATAGGGACTGGTTTATACAGTGTTTTATCTATATTCTCAATTATCTGTAAGGCAGTAATTACTGAGACCTCGTGTTCCACACTTCTTCCTCCAAATAAAATTCCTACAGTCTTCATTGAAAACCTCCTTCGCTATAATTGTCGGGCAAATCATTTTCAAATAATACAACATCCTTTGGCTTTGCAATCTTTCCAAGTTGTGTGGTTGCTTCGTTTAAATTGTTAACAATAAATATATTTGATGGATTAAATCCTGTGCTTATCAGTCCTTCATAGATGGGAATGGTTCTTTTTTCCCCAATAAGTATTACATAGTCACAAACCTTGGCCATATTTACACCAAATTCTCGGTTAGCAGACTCTTCCATATCACCTAATTCAATCATTCCAGGGGTTATTACTATTTTATTGCCTTCTTTAAATTCACTTAATACTTCAAGTGCAGCTTTTGTTCCAATTGGATTGGAATTAAAGGCATCATCAATTATTATAATACCATTATCTGCTTTTATAACATTTAATCTATGTTCTATCGGTTGAACTTTTTTAATACCTTCACTTATTTCTTCAAAACTAAGGCCCATAATAATACCTACACATGCGCCAGCCAATAGATTGTATATATTATGTTTTCCCAGTAGCCTAGTAGTGCATCTAATACTATTTCCCGCTTTGTCTTTTAAGTTAAATGAAGAACCTTTTTCTGAAACTTCTATCTCATCTGCATATATATCTAATTTTTCAATATCTTCTAAACCATATAGCATTTTCTCTTTAAAAGTTTTATCTGCCAATTTTTGAATATACTCATTGTCATAGTTAAATACTGCTATCCCATCTGTGGGTAGTTGTTCTACTAACTCGTATTTGGTCTTCATTATATTGTCAATGTTCTTAAAGGTCTCCATATGAACTGGTCCAATAGAAGTTAAGATACCTATTTGGGGTTGTGCTAACTCTGCAACTTCTCGTATTTCTCCAATAAGCTTTGCACCCATCTCTGCTACAAAAACTTGGTGCTCTTTAGTTAAACTATTGTTTATTACCTTTGAAAGACCCATTGGGGTATTATATGACTCTGGAGTGTTTAATACATTGAATTTACTGGAAAGAATTGTTCCAACTATAAACTTAGTGCTTGTCTTTCCAAAGCTTCCTGTTATACCAATTACTGTTAGATCTTC
>CAZRXS010000096.1:0-4464 GCA_964604145.1 uncultured Gudongella sp.
GAGAAGGTATACTAATGTTAAGATATCATTTAAGCAAAATATAGCATATAGTCTTTTATCAAGAAGTGGAGATGAGATGATTTCAATATTAGCATCTCGCGATTCAAATATAAACCCTAGGGAAAGGACCATAGTAATTGATCCTGGTCATGGAGGCAAAGATTCAGGTGCTGTGGCGGGAAAGATTTATGAAAAAGATATAAACTTACCTGTTTCACTCTTGCTTAGAGATGCTCTAGTACAAAATGGTTATAATGTTATTATGACAAGAGAAGATGATAGAGATGTAGGATTATATGACAGGCCTATAATTGGAAATAATTGCAATGCCGATTTATTTATTAGTATTCATGCAAATGCATCGTTAAAACCGCAAGTAAAAGGACTTGAAGTATTATACTGTCCTTCTTATGAAAGGGATATAAAGCTTGAAGATCAATACCCATTTGCACAATCGATACACGATAATATATTAGCTCTTACAAACCGACCTGGAAGGGGAATAGTTAAGAGGCCAGATTTAGTAGTATTAAATAGAACATATATGGAGGCAGTATTGATTGAAATTGGCTATATGTCTAATCCAGAAGAACTAGATATAATAATTACTAGAGACTATCAAAATCTAGTTGTTCAAGGGATAGTAAATGGAGTAAAAGAATATCTAGGAGATTGAAAACTATAGAGGAGGCTAGCCTCCTCTTAGATGTGTTAGGGGGAAAAAATATATAATGGAAGCTATAGTTGCTTATGCACTAATATTTTTTGCAAGAGTACTGGATATGTCTTTATCTACTGTAAGAACACTTATGGTTATGCAAAGCAGAAAATTGCAAGCTGCAGCAATCGGTTTTTTTGAAGTAGGAATATATATTACAGTCCTTGGCAAGGTTGTTAGTGGATTAGATAATCCAATGAATTTATTTGTTTATTGCGCAGGATTTGCGACAGGAAACTATGTAGGAATAGTACTTGAAAATAAAATTGCCCTTGGAAATCTTTCAGCTCAGATTATTCTTAAAACCGCAAATAATGAAATTTTAGTTGACACTCTGAGAAAAGAGGAGTTTGGAGTTACAATAATCGAAGGACAAGGGCTAGAAGGACCAAGAGAAATCTTAAATGTTGCATTAAATAGAAGAGATCTACAGAGGCTAAAAAAAGTTGTAGACAGTGTTGATCCAAATGCATATGTAACAGTAAATAGTATTATTCCAATACGAGGTGGGTATTTTGGGACAATGAAAAAGTGATAATGAAAAGGATGACATTTTGTCATCCTTTTCTGATAGAATAAAGCTATAAGAAAAAAGAGAAGAGGGGTTCTAATGAGAATTGACAATAGGAAATACGATGAGAAAAGGCCAGTGAAGATTACAACAGATTACTTAATACATGCATATGGTTCAGTACTTATTGAAATGGGAAATACCAAAGTTATATGTACAGCTATGGTGGATGAAAAAGTACCACACTTTTTAAAGGGAACTGGATCTGGTTGGGTAAGTTCAGAATATTCCATGCTTCCAGCGAGCACTCGTACTAGAAAAATTAGAGATTCAAGCAAAGGAAGAATAGATGGTAGAAATCAAGAGATTCAAAGATTAATTGGAAGGTCACTTCGCTCAGTGATAGATTTAAAAAAACTTGGAGAAAGAACCATATGGCTAGATTGTGATGTTATTCAGGCTGATGGTGGAACTCGCACAGCTTCAATAACCGGTGCATATATCGCACTTGTTCATGCATGTGAAAAGCTACTTAAAAACAAGACTATAAAAGAGTTTCCAATTACAGGATATGTCTCAGCTATAAGTGCTGGGCTTATAAAAAATGGAGCAGTGTTAGATTTGTGTTATCAAGAAGACCATAGGGCGCTTGTGGATATGAATATTGTTATGGGAGATAATGGCAAGTTTGTTGAAGTGCAAGGCACTGGCGAGGATGGAAACTTTTCAAGAGCTGAATTAAATCAACTTTTAGATTTAGGTGAAAAAGGGAATGCGGAATTGATAGAAATGCAGAAAGAAATACTAGGTGAAGCAACAAAATTAATAAAAGGGGAATAATTCATGAGAAAATTAGTAATATCTACTGGGAATAAGAACAAAGTAAAAGAAATTAAAGAGATTTTAAAAGACTTGCCAATTCAGATATTAACTAAAGATGAAGTAGGTCTTCGTGATTTAGAAGTAGTTGAAGATGGGACCACATTAGAGGAGAATAGTCTAAAGAAAGCAAGAGCTATTTCAAATCTAGTAGATGCTATTGTTATGGCAGATGATTCAGGGCTATTTGTAGATGCTCTCAACGGTGATCCAGGCTTATATTCATCCAGATACGGTGGAGAAGATGGAAATGATTCTTTAAATAACAAAGTGTTACTTAAAAATTTAGAAGACAAAAACAGAGAGGCAACCTTTAAGTCGGTTATAGCATTTATAACCGAAGATAAAAAAGAATATACTGTCTACGGGGAATGCAAAGGAAAGATACTAGAACAACCAAGTGGGAAGAATGGATTTGGATATGATCCTATATTTTCACCAGATGGCTATGATTATTCATTTGCAAGTATGCCAATCGATATAAAAAATAGCATTAGTCATAGGAAAAAAGCCCTAGATAAGTTTAAGCAGAAATTGAAAGAAATAGTTGGTGAAATAGATGAAAATACTAGTTATAGCTGATACCCATAATGTTACGAAACCGATTATAAATCAAATTAAAAAAGAAAAAGCAGATATGCTGTTTTTTCTTGGCGATTTTGTCAAAGACGGGGAAGATATAAAAAGAAAACTGCAAATACCTGCATATATAATTGCCGGAAATGGAGATATGGCTAGTTATTATAAAAAAGAACAACTTTTAAAGCTAAGAAATAAAAGAATTTTACTGACTCATGGGCATCAGTATAATATTAAAAATACTCTAGAAAAACTCTACTACCACGGAGCTGAAAATGGGGCAAATATTATCCTCTTTGCACATACACATATTCCCTATCTAAATTGGGAAGGAGAAGTTTTACTTATGAATCCAGGAAGCCCAACTTTTCCAAGAGGAGGCAATATAGGGACCTATGGAATATTAAATATTGGCTCAGAAATAACAGGGGAGATATTAAAATGTCAGTGGACTTAAATTTTCTACACTTAGATATGGATGCTTTTTTTGCAGCAGTAGAGGAAAGAGATAACCCCAAACTAACGGGCCATCCTGTTATAGTTGGAGGAAAGAATAACAGCGGAATAGTAACCACATGTAACTACATTGCCAGAGAATATGGCATTCATTCTGCAATGCCAATATTTATGGCAAAAGAAAGATGTCCTCATGGTATATACCTGCCAGGTAGAATGGATAGGTACAGAGAGGTCTCAAAAGAGGTGTTTAAGGTATTAAGAGCCATCACCCCTGTAATAGAACCACTTTCAATAGATGAAGCTTATATGGATATAAGAGCTTTTAATTCCTCGCCTGAAGAGATTTCAGATAAAATAAAGTGGATGATTTTTAAAAAAACAGGTCTAACACTATCAATAGGAGTTTCATATAATAAGTTTCTTGCAAAATTAGCTTCTGATTGGAATAAACCCGATGGCTTTATGAAAATTACAGAAGATATGATGCCAGAGTTACTTTTCCCATTATCAGTAGGGAAGGTGTATGGAATAGGCAGAAAGTCAAAAGAGAGGTTAAATCAAATAGGAATCTACACCATAGAAGATCTGCATTTATTATCAAAAGAGTTTTTAATTGATTTATTTGGCAAAGGTGGCAATGAGATATACAATAGGATTAGAGGTATAGACAATCGAGAGATCCAAATGTCAAGGACAAGGAAATCTATGGGAATAGAACGAACATTTAGAGCAACTCGAGATAGAAAGTTATTGTTAGGAAAGCTTTTAAGATATTCAAAAGAGTTATCAGAAGATCTTTCACTTAGAAATTTACATGGTAGGACATTAAGTGTAAAAATAAAAGATGAAGATTTCGAAACTCACACTAAAAGTCGATCTTTTGATTATTACATTTACGAAGAAGAAGAGATTTATAAATTGTCTTCAATGCTATTTTCTGAGATGGAGTGGGATAAAGGATTGAGATTATTAGGAATTTCCATTTCAAATCTTATGGATAGAGATTTAACGCAACTGTCTTTTTTTATGAATAAAAAAGACTAGAAAACAAAAATAATTTCTTTGCTTAGAATATTGACATCGCAATACTCAGCTGCTATAATCATATAAGTCAGCGGTTAATCCGCTTGGAGTTTGAGCGAATCGTTATCCAAGGCTATGTAGAATTGTTGCTGCGGGTGTAGCTCAGTGGTAGAGCACTGGCTTCCCAAGCCAGCTGCGAGGGTTCGATTCCCTTCACCCGCTCCAAAAACATTATGGTGGGTATGGCCTAGTTGGTTAGGGCGCCAGATTGTGGCTCTGGAGGTCACGGGTTCGA
>CAZRXS010000097.1:0-4447 GCA_964604145.1 uncultured Gudongella sp.
TCTTTTCAATTGTGAATTGTGATTTGTGAATTGTGCATTGTCTTTCCAATTGTGTAATGCATTAAAATATGCAAAAAAGTATTTTGAATAATTCATTAAAGATGATAGAATGTATTAGAGTGGTTTTACTCAAGAAATTACATAGAAAGGAGTAATACTGTTGAAATCATTTTACTTAAAACGCATTGTTTCAATGCTAATAACAATAATTTTAATTACTACTTTGACATTTACAATGATGCACTCTATACCAGGAGGCCCTTTTACTAGAGAAAGACCGGTGCCACCTGAGATTTTGCGTGCTTTAAATGCAAAATACAACTTGGATGATCCACTACCTATACAATATTTAAATTATATGAAGGGCTTAGTGACATTTGACTTGGGTCCATCTTATTCAAAGATTGGTACAAGTGTAAATGACTTAATAGAGTCAGGTTTTCCCGTATCAGCTAAGATAGGATTGATGGCCTCTGCATTAATTGTAATCTTAGGTATACCCTTGGGAGTAATTTCTGCCCTTAAACAAAATAGACCTATCGACTATTTTGTTATGTTTATGGCAACTCTTGGAATAACTGTTCCTAGTTTTGTAATTGCAACGGTAATAATATACTTTTTTGCAGGACAACTGGGTTGGATCCCAAGCTTTGGCTTAAGCACTCCTGCATCTTATATAGGACCAGTAATAGCATTGTCTGGTTATTCATTGTCTTTTGTAACTAGGCTAACAAGGTCAAGTATGCTTGAAGTATTAAGGCAAGATTATATTAGAACTGCTAGGGCAAATGGAATTAAAGAATTCACAGTTATTATGAAGCATGCTGTTAGAAATGCACTTATACCAGTTGTAACCTATGTCGGACCAATGGTTGCAGCAATATTAACTGGCTCATTTGTAGTTGAAAAGATATTTGCAATACCAGGAATAGGAAGGCACTTTGTTGAAAGTGTTACAAATAGAGACTATACAACTATAATGGGTATTACTGTATTTTACGCTGTTTTCTATCTGATAACAATTTTTCTTGTAGATATTGCATATGCATGGATAGATCCACGAATAAAGATAGGGGATGGTGAATAGACTTATGTCAAAAGATAAATTTGTTTTTATAGAACAAAGAGAAGAAGACACTGAAGCGATAAGACCGAGTCTTACTTACTGGCAAGATGCGTGGAGAAGACTTAAGCAAAATAAATTATCTATGTTAGGTATGTTTACAGTTGTGCTTATAATTTTATTTGGATTTGTAGGTCCCAGATTTAGACCTTTTTCATATTCTGATCAGGTAAATAAATATAAGAATTTACCACCTAGTTTTGACTTGTATCAAATAGAAGATAAGTATTTTTTTGTTTCAAAGGATTATAATATGTTCTTAGTGGAAGCTGATGGAACATTGATTGATAGGCTTAATTTAAACCCTCTTAAAAAAGATCCTATAAATAAAATTTATACTTATGATCTTGGTGATGAAGAAGTAATTTTAGACTTTTCTTACAATTTATTGCCTACAAAGCAAGGATATGACTATGATTTTACCATTGAATACAATGGACAAGTAGTTGAACAACCCACTTTAAAAAAGATGAATAAGCTATATATTTTTGGTACTGACTCCCTTGGAAGAGATTTACTTGTAAGGGTAATGTATGGAGCACAAATATCTTTGTTGGTCGCTTTTATAGCAACAATAGCGAACTTGTTGATAGGGGTTGTTTATGGTTCAATTTCAGGTTACGAAGGCGGAAGAGTGGATAATATTATGATGAGAATAGTTGATATAATTAACTCGGTACCCTTAGTACTCTATGTAATTCTCTTAATGGTTTGGTTTAGAGGTGGAGGATTATGGAATATTATAATAGCACTAGCTAGTGTATATTGGGTATCAATGGCCCGACTTGTTAGAGGGCAAATGCTTTCCCTAAAAGAACAAGAATTTGTTCTTGCGGCAAGAGTAATGGGTGTATCAAAGACTAAAATAATTTTTAGACATCTAATTCCAAATGCAATGGGGCCAATAATAGTTTCTATAGCAATGATGATACCTTCAGCAGTATTTACAGAGTCATTTTTAAGCTTTATCGGTCTTGGAGTAACCGCACCGAGAGCATCATGGGGTACATTAGCAAACAATGCTTTGTCTGGATTAACAACATATCCTTATCAATTGTTTTTTCCAGCATTGGCAATTGCATTTACTATGTTAGCGTTTAACTTTATTGGTGATGGTCTAAGAGATGCGCTTGATCCAAGATTGAGAAAAGGATAGGTAGATAATATGATGGGAAAAAATAATGAATATATACTTGAAGTAAATAACTTAAAAACATCTTTCTATACTCATGTTGGAGAAGTACAAGCTGTTAGAGGACTGGACTTTAAGCTTAAAAGAGGAGATGTATTAGGTATTGTTGGAGAGTCTGGTAGTGGAAAGAGCGTTACAGCGCTTTCTATTATTAAATTGATTGATTTTCCGGGGAGAATAAAGGAAGGCCAAATAATTTTTGATGGCAAAGATATAACAAACTATAGTGAATCTAAGATGTCAAATGTTAGAGGTAATAATATTGCAATGATATTTCAAGATCCAATGACTTCTTTAAACCCAGTATTTAGGATAAGAGATCAAATGGTTGAGGTTATACGAAGACATCAAAAATTAAATCGTAAAGAAGCCATCCAAAAAGCGATTGAAATGCTGGAACTTGTTGGAATTCCAGAGCCAAAGGGAAGAATCAAGTCTTATCCTCATGAGTTTTCAGGCGGAATGAGACAAAGGGTAATGATTGCAACTGCACTATCTTGCAATCCTCAGCTACTTATAGCAGATGAGCCAACCACAGCTCTTGATGTTACAATACAAGCACAGATTTTAGATATAATGAGGGATATTTCTGAAAAATTAAATACAGCTATAATTCTTATTACACATGACTTAGGAGTTATTGCTGAAACTTGTCATGATTTGATAGTAATGTATGGCGGAATGCCTATGGAAAAGGGCACTGTATTGGATATCTTTGAAAGTCCACAGCATCCTTATACAGTGGGACTTTTAAAGTCTGTACCACGAATGGACAGCGAAGAAAAAGGAAGACTTAAACCCATAGCTGGCTCACCACCTGATTTATTAGCGCCACCTTTGGGATGCCCTTTTTCACCTAGATGTCCTCATACAATGCAAATATGCACAGAAGAAGCACCACGGATGTTTAAAGCAGGCGAGAACCACACTTCGGCATGCTGGCTACTCCATAAGGATGCACCAGAGGTTGAAGGCTATAGAAAGGAGGCTTTATAAATGGAAGGGAGAAAGCCACTTTTAGAATTAAAAAATTTAAAGAAGTATTTTGATGTAAGCACAGGTTTTTTTAAAAGAGAAAAAGCCTACCTTACTGCTGTTGATGATGTATCTTTTGATATTTATAAAGGAGAAACCTTTGGACTTGTAGGTGAATCAGGTTGTGGAAAATCAACCCTTGGTAGATGTATAGTTAGACTTTATGACCCAACGGATGGGCAGATAATATATGATGGGGAAGATATTACAAAAATCTCACAAAAAGAGATGATGAAATATAGAAAAAGACTTCAAATGATATTTCAAGATCCATATGCTTCATTAAACACAAGACTTACCATAGCAGAAATTATCGGCGAGGGAATAGAAACGCATAAATTATACTCAGGGGAAGAAAAGTTAGAAAAAATATACAATTTATTGACGACAGTTGGCCTTAAAAGAGAGCATGCTAGCAGGTATCCACATGAGTTTTCAGGTGGGCAAAGACAGCGTATAGGGATTGCAAGATCCTTGGCTGTTGAACCAGACCTTGTCGTATGTGATGAACCTATTTCAGCCCTTGATGTATCCATTCAAGCACAAGTAGTTAATATGCTTGAAGATTTACAAAATAATATGGGACTTACTTATTTATTTATAGCCCATGATTTATCTATGGTTAAGCATATATCAGATAGGATTGGCGTAATGTATCTTGGCAAAATGATGGAGATAACAACAAGTGTTGAGCTTTACAAAAATCCACTCCATCCATATACCCAAGCTCTGCTTTCTGCTATACCAGTTCCTGATCCAAGGCATCATAGTATTAGTAAAAGGATACTATTAGAAGGAGATGTAAAAAGCCCAATAAATCCACCTATTGGATGTAGATTTTCTTCAAGATGTAGATATAGGATGGATATATGCACAGAGGTTACTCCAGAGCTTAGAGAGGTTGAACCAGGCCACTTTGTAGCTTGTCATCTTGTCAAATAATGATATTGTGGTATAATAAAGTATATTCTAGTAATAGAATTTGTTTAGAAGATTTATACTAGGAAAGCCTAGTTTAAATATATGATTTTAAATCAACGAGGAGGGGAAAAAATGAATAAAAGATTATTAGCGCTTTTCTTGGTTTTGACCATGGT
>CAZRXS010000098.1:0-3221 GCA_964604145.1 uncultured Gudongella sp.
TGGATTTTAAAATTGAATAAATTACATTAAAATGATATAATTAAACAAAGATAAATATAAATGGAAAGGATAGATATATGGATGCCTACAATAAGTATGTTTAGAGGAATAAAAATTTACATGAATTATAGAGATCATTTGCCACCACATTTTCATGCTGAATATGGAGAGTACAATTGTAATGTGTCTATAAATGAGATTGAAATAATTGCTGGAAATATGCCTAATAAGCAATTAAAAATGATTTATGGTTGGGCAGCCCTTCATAATGAAGAATTGAAAGAAATATGGTATTTAGCACAGCAACAAAAAGAATTATTCTCTATAGATCCTATAAAATAAAAAGATTTAAACGAGGAGGTGTTTTTATGGAAATTATTAAGAAAATACCAAATGAAGTAGAAAACTATTTTAACAATGGTACTAGAGAGATTATAAAAGTAATCCCAAATGATGACTATTCTTTAAATATACACTTTGACAATGGCGAGATAAAAGTCTATGATATGTCGGAAAATTTATTTGGAGTATTTGAAATTTTAAAAGACAAAGAAAAATTTAATGAAGTATTTATAGATGAGTATGGAAATATAGCTTGGGAAATAGATAAGAATGTCGACTCTAATATACATTGGAATAATAGAATTGACTTGTGTAAAGATGCTGTTTATATTAACTCGAAATAACCAAAATGAGGGCAGGACAAGGGGACAGGAACCTTGTCCTGTTTTGTTGTTTTTTGCTTGTCTCAAAATTGTTGTTTTGTGACTCGTGCTATATTGAAAATTTAAGAAAATTTAATAATAGACAGAGATCCAGGACAAGGGGACAGGAACCTTGTCCTGTTTTGTTTCTTTGTTTATCTCAAGATCGTCATTTATAAAATATAAAGAGATGGTAGCATAGTAGGAGATGACATAGGACAAAGGGGCTTAAGTATAGTAGATGGATAAGTGAAATCCAGTGTAAGAAGATTTATTTTAAAAGTTTTTCTTTTTAATTTTCTTTTTAATTAGCTCTATCTCTTAACATAAGCCTTATTTTATGTTAAGCTATATTTATAGAGCAAAATCAATAGAGAACATTTAGGAGGCATGTACAGTGATTAAAGGTAAAGTAAAATGGTTTAATGCAGAAAAAGGATTTGGATTTATTACAACTGAAGAAGGCGAAGATGTATTTGTACATTTTTCAGCAATCCAAAAAGAAGGATTCAAAACTTTAGCAGATGATGAAGAAGTAGAATTTGAAGTAGCAGAAACAGAAAAAGGACTTCAAGCAGAAAATGTAGTTTCTATAGGTAAGGAAGAATCCGGACAAAGTTTAGATTCCTCAGAAAATGAAGAATTCGGACAAAGTTTAGATTTTACAGCTAATAAAGAATCTGAAGAAGATGTAGATTCTTTATAATAGATTTTTTATGCTTAACACAGCAGGACAAGGGGACAGGAACCTTGTCCTTTTTTGTTTTTTTAAAAGTAATGGAATATTAATAATCTATGTTGTACAATATAAGTAAGTGGTTGTTTATTTTATATAAATATTATTATTTTGGTGATTTTAAATGGATAAAAGACTGAAAAAATATTTAAGAGAAAACCATAGTGTTATTTACCCAAAAGAAGAAATCATAAAAGATCTATCTATAATGGATGATGACTTAAAAGACAATGAAATATTTTTAATTGGGGAAAATCATGGGGTTAAAGCTAATGTAGAGCTTAAAATGAAGTTTTTAAAGTATTTTAAAGCAAAGACAAATTTTAAATACTATATCTGTGAACTTCCATATAGTATGACTTATTTCTTAAACAGATATCTAGAAACTGGTGATGATTCAATATTAAAGGATGTTTATAGACCCATTAAAGGGACTTATGCTTGGAATAAGGATGAGTACAATTTTTGGGAAGACTTATATAAATATAATAAAATGCTCTCTAAAGAAGATAGAATAATCCCCATTGGAATAGATATTGAGCATCAGCCTAAAAATGCTTTTAAATTTATGCAATACTCTTTAGATAATAAATATTACTCTGAATTTAAACATGTAAATAAAAATTTGTTAAATATGCTAGAAGTCTATCAGAGTAATAACTTTAATGGAACTAGAGATGAAAAGTTATATAAAAATTTTTTAAGTATCTCTAGGGATTTACCAAAAGCTAAATATTTTGGGCAAATAGGTCTTTCTCATGTTTTTCAAAGGAGTTTTCCATATGTAAATTGGTTTGCTTCTTCTTTAAATAAAGAAGCTTCTCCCTTTAAAGGTAAAATATTATCAGTGGTTTATGGATATAAAAATTGTAAATACTTATATCCTACTAAAAGAAAAGATTATGTAAGCCATATTGACACCTTGGATTTATCGATAGTTGAATTTAAAGATTTTATAAATAGCAAATATACTATATTTAAATTAAATCAAATGGATTCTCCTTTTAATGAAAGGCTAATTTGGCCTTTAAAGCATAAATTTTCTGAAAATGGAGTAACTACTGATTATTTTCAATATTTAGCAGTTATAAGGGATTCAGAAGAAATGGAAAGGTTAAATGAGTTACCCTTGTAACTAGTATTAGTTAATTAATTTTGATATAATCGATTGTATACAAAGAACTGAGGACTTATAAAAATTGGAGGGCAAATATGAAAAAGATATTGATGTTATTGATTGCAGCTTCATTATTCTTTACACCACTAAGCGGAATAGTTGCATATGCTAATGAGGATATTGAATTGACAGAAAAAACAGAAGCAGTTATAAGGCCAGTTGAAGAAGAGTTAATAACCCTTACTTTACAAGAGGCTATTGACTATGCTCTTTTAAACAATAAGGAGATAGAAATTCAAAAATTGGAAGTATCTAAAGCCGAAGTCAGCTATACAGAGAATAAAAGAGCCATAAAAAAGGCTGAAGACGGAGCAGAGATGCTTGATAGACTTAACATACCTAGAACTTATGAAGTAACACCTGACCAAATAGTTAATAGAGCTTTAATAGACAAGGGTGTTTCAGAAATGCAAAACGATCTTGCCCTTCTTTCAGCTAAAATGAATCTTGAAATAAAGGAGAATCAAATTAAATACAATGTGGAAAAGGCTTACTTTGATCTTTTGCAAAAAGAAGAAGAACTAAGAATTTCTGGAGAAAATCTAGCTCTTTCCCAAAAGCAATACGACAATGCTAAATTAAGATATGACTTAGGAATGATTTC
>CAZRXS010000098.1:3321-4408 GCA_964604145.1 uncultured Gudongella sp.
ACAGAGATACAACCACTAATATTAGAAGCTACATCAGGAAGGTTTCCTCCAATTACTTTTAGGTATAGGAAACAAGAAGTAGAAGTAGCAAAGGCCGAAGAAAACCTACAACAAGCAAAGCTTGGGGTTGAAATGGGAGTAAGGACTTCTGTTTTAAACTTAAAAACAGCTGAGCAACAGATTATAACATTCCAAAACGCAGTTATTATGGCTGCTGAAAATGTTAAGATAGCAGAACTAAGCTTTGAACTAGGACAAAACACCCCAGCTGATGTGTTAGAGGCTAATATAAACCTAATGAATGCTAAAAAGAACCTATCTCAACAAATTCACGCATTTAATATGGCCTTGTTGGATTATAGATACAGTATAGGTATTGGAAGAGGAATGTAGTATCAATTCACAAATCACAAAGCACAATGCACAATTGAAAGATTAAAAGATTAAGATCCTTCGTTACACTCAGGATGACAAGATTTTTCTGTCATTCCGAGCTTGTCGAGGCGCTTGAAAGAAAGATTCTTCGTTATTCTTGGATGGTGAGGGAAGTAGGAATATAATAAATATAACATACCAGGAGGCGTTTGTTGTAATGGATGATAAAATGTTTGATTTATTAGAAAAAATGTATATAGAAATGCAAGAGAGATTTGATGGAGTAAATAAAGAAATAGCAGGAATAAATAAAGAAATAGCAGGAATAAATAAAGAAATAGCAGGAATAAATAAAGAAGTAATAGGAATAAACAAAGAAGTAATAGGAATAAACAAAGAAATAATAGGAATAAATCAAAAAATGGAAGAAGGCTTTAATGAAGTAAATACAAGGATTGAATATTTGGAAACTGAAGTAAAAGAGACCAAAAACAAAGTCATTATTGCTGAACAAGAACAAGGTAAAAAGTTAGATGTTTTATTTGATGGTTATAAACAAAATGCAGATAAGTTAGATAGAATTGAAAAAGAAGTATCTAAACATGAAGAGGTAATTTTAAGAAGAATTAGATAGAAAACAAAAGAAAGATCCTTCGTTACACTCAGGATGACAAACTGAACAAACGAAGGATCTTTTAATTGTGATTTGTGA
>CAZRXS010000099.1:0-4314 GCA_964604145.1 uncultured Gudongella sp.
TATTAATACAGGACAAGGTTCCTGTCCCCTTGTCCTGTCCTGTCCCCTTGTCCTGCTAAATTACTCAAGATTATAATATCGAAACCCATAATACAATCATTGCATCATATATACCGTGAGCAATAATCAAGGAAAGCAGGGTACACTCTTTAATTTTCTCTCTAAACATACAATAGAGAAATCCAATAAATGCCGTCACAAAAATCTGAATGATATTACCGTTGAATATGTGGAACAGCCCAAACAGCAAGGAAGATAAAATTATTGCAAACCATTTGGAATCCTTAATTGCCAATAATTTGTGGAATATATAACCGCGAAAGATTAATTCTTCTGCAAGAGCAACCCCCATTATTGCATAGATAAATTGATAAACAAATTGATATGTCTGAGTATATGTTGTGTTTCCGACCATATCTTTAAAGCCAAGCATAATGGGTAACACAGTCAGAACTAACGACATAGATAAAGCAATTAATATACCAACACCTATTTGCAGCAGTATTTTCTCTTTTCTTAAACCTAGATTAGCGAGGTTTTCCCTATTTACAATCATTAATATCCCCGGAATTAAGAAAAGCAACCATTGCGTGACTATCATAATAACCATACGCAACGGCAATGGGAGTGACATCAGCAAATGTTGATTAAATGCCGACAATCCAAAGACGGCAATAAATACACCACAGATAGCTATAATAAGCTGTACCATTGGCGATTTAAGATTTGATTTAATTATCTCTGTATTTTTCATATCAAAACTCCATTTCATTTATGCTTTAAATTCTAAAAGCTAAGATGTTGTATTCTCTCTACACATCTACCTAGGAATAGTCAGAAACACTGCTCTTAGATTCTCACCAATTTACTTTGATTTTTCTACCTTGTATAATCCACCTCATCAACTTGCAATTTAATATCAGGAGGCTAATTCTCAAAATCAGGAATCAAGATAATATAGGACAAGGTTCCTGTCCCCTTGTCCTGCCCTTGTTCTAGAGGAACAGTGTCTGGTTCCAACCTCTTCCAGTATTTTTTAAGAAACAAATCCCATTGATCTCCTGAATTCGAATTCCACAGTTGAGTTAATTCCTTATTAACTATTTGCTTATTGGTTATTTTTTCACGTTCACTACTACTATTTTCTAATCGTTGTGATTGCATACTCCTTTTTTCCAATTCTTGTGCCCTCATAAGATCTTGTACCTTCATGACTAAATCACCCCTTTGCTTCAATTATACTATACTAAGTGATTCTTTCTTTCAATCTTAATATCAAGTGAATCTTACCCTCTTTTACTAGAGTTAATTTGCTGATTGATTACAATATTTTAAAATATATCATTCCCTTTGTTGAAAAAAGCCTCTGAAATTTTAATCTCAAAGGCTTGAATATTTTTATATTTTCAATAGTTCTAAAACTAGGTACCATAGTTGACAATAAAACATTACCTACTTTAGCACTATCTCAAACATGTCATTAGTTCCTGCTTTACCTGCAGATATATAGTAAGAGTTTGAAGTCTCAGGAACAAGGTAAACAATTTTACCTTTTTCCTTTATGCTTGGAGCTAAGTCTCTATAATCAATATCATCATCAACATACCATATTGCATCTTCAAACGGATTAAATTTTCTTTCTTCATTATCTACAAGTACGAAATCTGAATTAAAGACTATTTCTTCTTTTGTTATGTTCATTATTTCAACATCCACAACCACAAATTTTGTACCTTCTTCAGCACTTATGGAATCACCATATTCTGGTATAAGTGTTTCTACTTCTTCCACACTTATTGCATTAAATATTATTGTAGTAAATTCTACTTCTTCACCAATACTTTTTCTAATTATATTAGCATTTTCTTGTATTTCTTGGTTTTCCTCAGATTCTCCAAATTCACCAAAACTATCATCCATTGAATTTAGCACGTTGAAAAGATTTCCCATTAGGGCATTTTGAAGTGTGTCATCTAGATTTATTTTCCAGTCTTTATCAGTTTTATGTAATTTAATATCCACATTGTTAGTTACAGTATTTTCTTTGTTTTGCTCAATAATATCAAAAAACATCTGAGTCATTTTCATATCCATTTCTTCATCAGTCATACTACTAGAGGAAAATGCATTGCTGAAAGCAAAGCTGATTGATTCTTGTAACAATGTTCCAAATACATTTGCCATGTCTATATTCGTTATGTCAACGTTAACGACTGCATTGTCATCATCTCCTTCTGAAAAATTGATCTTATATTCAATACTCTCAAAGATAACTAGCATTTCTTCTTCACCTATACTACTTGGATCGTTAGAGTCACTATCCTTTTCAATTAACTCATCAATCTCTAAATATTTGCTCAAAGTCTCCTCGTCCATTTGCTTGATAGCCTTCAAAGCATTATTAGTCGCTTGCTCAGCACTTTCTCCCATACTGCAAGCAGCTAGGGATATTGCCAATAATAAAATCAGTAGCAATGTTAATACTTTTTTCATCTTTCCACCCCTCGTATAATATATTTACTTTCCAATATTATACCATACTTCCATTTTATTAATACAGGACAAGGTTCCTGTCCCCTTGTCCTGCTTGTCTAAAGACAGAGTTTACTGACTCACATATTATCTTTGTTGCTGATCGTGGTCTTAATACTTCTGACAATATCTATTATCTTAACGGTAATAATAGAGGGGCTCATAATCAGCGAGATGGCTATGTTTATGGTCAATCCATTCGAGGAGCAAGTGCTGAATTTAAAAAATGGGTGATTGCAGGCGGTTACCATACTGACATTCTTGATGACAAAGACAGCGGTGAAAAAATACATTTTAAGCATAAGTCTCGTATTTACCCTAAAGAATTAAATGTCAATGTGACATCAAAAGATGGAAAAACAACCAAGAAAAAGAAAGTAGTTGTTGACCAAAAACAGATGGTTTATTACTCGGAAAAATATGCAAAAAAGCAAAGACTGGACCGGGCTATCATGATCGAGAGAGCAAAAGATTTAATAAAAAATCCAGAGAAATATGACAGAGTTACTTCGGGTGGTTCTGCAGCTTATGTTATAAATATTGCTTTCAATAAAACAACAGGAGAGATTGTAATGGGACGTAACCTTGAGATAAATCTGAGTAAAATTAAGGAAGAAGCTTTATATGATGGCTATTACTCCATTGTAACTAGTGAATTAGAGATGAGTGATTTAGAAATGCGTAAGATATATCGTGGCTTGGCTCTTATAGAGGATACCTTTAAAATTTCAAAGAGTGATTTTAAGTCTCGACCTGTGCATGTCAGGACAAATCAGCATATCGAGGCTCATTTCGCTACTTGCTTTACGGCCCTTGTGCTTATTCGTCTGCTTCAGGCAAAACTTAATTATCAGTTTACAGTCGGCAGAATTCTTAACTCTTTGAAGAAATACCCGTTAATTAACGAGTTTATGCCACTTTTGCTTCCAAACTTGAGTATCCTATATCAATTATACTATATTTAAATATCTATCGTCTCTATTTTTTATTAATATTGATAAAAAGATTATGCAAATATTAAAAGACTAAATACCATAACTCTCATACCTGCTATTAATCCTGCAATAGCGATATGGTGCTTGACATATTTTTCAGCGATTATAATCCCTATAACCTGTTTACAGCTCAAATAAATCAGATGCATCAAAAAAAATATCATCTGGCATACATACTTTATGTTTAGCACAAAACATATCTATAAATTCGTTTGTAGGCTCCTTGTGTTTAAGATAATGCTTCGCAAGTTCACTTTTTATTTCTTCACGTGTAGAACAAGCATCCTCTGCTTCTACATAAATAATTCCATAAAATATACCATATGAGAAATAAATTTCATGAGATCCCTCTTTTGAAGAAAATAAGCTTACTTCAATAATTTCATCATACACTTCATTAATTTCCAAATAAGAATCTTTATAATGCCTATCTTCTTCCGAAAAATTCTCTGTTACATTTTCCCAACTATTCAAATCTAAGCACCTCCAATTAATATAAATTAGTTACATTATTCTTCAAGCATAAAAATAAATTCATCAAAATAAGTTTCATTTTTCAAGCGAATTTCCTTGCATTTTTGTTCGTAGTCTTCATAACTCATTTCTTCATATTCTTCGTAACTCACATTATTTCATCTCTATTTTTTTCAAAACAAAAAATTATAAATAAAATTTTCTATTTTAAATTTATTTTTTAATTTTCAACGTTATATCTTTATTATACCAAGAAAATGCGTAGGAAGATAACAAAACAGGCGTACCTATTGATGTGTAAGGCTTAGAAAGA
>CAZRXS010000100.1:0-4304 GCA_964604145.1 uncultured Gudongella sp.
TTCAAAATCTTCATCTTCAACAATTATCTCAAAATTTTCTTCCAATGCTAAGCATAATTCCACAATATCTAGAGAATCTGCCCCCAAATCTTCTATCAGATTGCTCTCCAGCTTTATATCTTCCTCTGCACATCCTAAGTTCTCTAATAAAATTTTCTTTACCTTTTTAAACGTATCCATATTTCATCTCTCCCTTTAACTTTAATAAATTTAGTTAAAAAAATTTAACTAAATTTATTAAAGTTAATTATACTAATATAATCTATACCTGTCAATAAACTTGGAAAGTTTTAACTCCCTCGAATTCGAGGGAGTTAAAGTATTTTTGTTTGAGTTTATTCCCAGTCCTTCCAAACTTCTGGTTTGTAACCGACAGTCGCTTGCCTTCCATTCCTTACTATAGGGGTATTAAGCAATTTAGGGTTTTTAAAAACTATCTCTTCTCGAATTTCATTTCCTCTAATATGGTCAAGATTTAGTTTCTTATAATCTTTGGCTTTCATATTTATTAGATCACTTAAACCTACTGAAAGCTTTACACTTTCAAATTCGCCTTTGCTTAAACCGTATCTGAACAAATCGATATATTGGTATTTTATATTTCTTTCCTTAAAATACCGTTCTGCTTTTTTTGTATCAAAACATTTGCTAGCCCCATAAATTTGAATATTCATTGTTTAATCTACTCCTTATTAAAGTATTGTATTTGTTTTTTTGAATTTCACAATTAAAAAGTCCCCTAGTCTTATATTTACGCCTTTATTTATTCTATATTTAGATAATATAATTGTCTATTGACTTATACTCTGGATACATAATGATTATCCTCTATATAGAATCTATAAGGATAATGTATAGCTTCCATTGCATAGTCTATTCCAATGCGCTTTGCTTCAACGATATTAAACTTTTCATCTTTACCTGTCTCTAGGTATAGTTTATCCTCACATAAATCTTCTTTATCAAGACTCCTGTCAATATTCATGGCCATGGTCAACTTTCCTGGGCCATTGCTTATGTTTTTCTTTTGGTAATTAGTCAATTCCTCAAACTTTTTATTATAACGATATAATATCATTTGGTCTTTATTTTCAATAGGCTCAATCCCACGTATCAAAACACCTTCTGGTACTCCTTCTTCTACAGTTATTATATTTAAACAAAAATACATCCCCCAAATAAAGTAAACATAAGCTGTACCTGGTGTACCGTACATAGTCTCTAATCTTTTAGTCTTTTTCCCACCATAGGAATGGGCTGCTTTATCTACTAATCCTAAATATGCCTCTGTCTCAACAATCTTGCCCTTTAATATATGGCCTTCTGTATTATGGACCAATATCTTACCCAGCAATTCTTTTGCAACAGTTAATGTATCCCTGCTATAAAAATCTCTATCGAGCTTAACCATCTTAAAATACCTACCTCCACATATGTTTTTATATTATCAGCTTATCTATATTATAGCTTAAGATTAATAGTTTAAGCTTAGATTTAAAGTTTTAACTTTTTATCATATGATATAATAAAGTTAAATTATATGCAAAATATTATACATTATACTTTGAAGAAAGGGGATTTTTATGAATAAAGATTTACTATATATAATGTACGGTAATGATCCTAAATCTATGGTTCAAAAGGCTTTGGAACAGACAGATGTATTGAATGATATACCCTCTAAAGATTCATTAATAGGTATCAAACCTAATCTAGTTCTTGCAAAACCAGCTGAATTAGGTGCTACTACTTCACCAGATTTGGTCGAAGGTCTTATACAATATCTTCAGTCCAATGGTTGTCATAATTTAATCATAATGGAAGGATCGTGGGTTGGAGATAGAACTTCTTTAGCCTTTAAAGTATGTGGATATGAAGAATTGTCTAAAAAATACAATATCCCTTTAGTAGATTTGCAAAAGGATAGATATAGAGACTACAAAATAGAAGAAACTAGAATTTCAGTATGCAACCAGCCTATGGATGTTGACTATCTAATCAATATGCCAGTTTTAAAAGGCCATTGTCAGACTAATATCACCTGTGCTTTAAAAAATATGAAAGGCTGTATACCTGATAATGAAAAAAGGCGCTTCCACACAATGGGTCTCCACAAACCTATTGCCTATTTAAATAAAGCCTTAAAACAAGACTTAATAATAGTTGATGGAATTATAGGAGATCTAAACTTTGAAGAAGGTGGCAATCCAGTCGAAATGAATAGAATTATAATAGGAAAAGATCCGGTACTTGTAGACTCTTATGTAGCCCAATTGTTAGGATATGATATTGGAGATGTTCCCTATATAGAAATCTCAGAAAGATTAGGTGTAGGCAGCAGTCGATTAATAGATGACAATATAAAAGAACTAAATGAGGACAGATCACTTATGACCATACCAAAGACCAGGTCTGTTCAAAAACTTGCAAAATACGTAGAGGAGGATATGGCTTGTTCTGCCTGTTATGGTAGTCTAATCCATGCATTAGATAGGTTGAAAGATAGAGGTAAACTTAGTAAAATAGATGAAAAGATTCACATTGGACAAGGCTTTAAGGGTAAAGAATCTAAGGGGATAGGTATTGGAATATGTACCAAGGGTTTTGAAAAAAGCTTGCCTGGGTGTCCTCCAAAGGCCAAGGATATAGTTGAGTTTTTGTTGGAGGAGATGGATTAAAGGCTATATTGTGATACAATATATTGAGAAGTTTTTAAAGAATAATTACTTGCATAGCTTTTAGTAGCTTATAAAATGCTTGTTTTTATGATTGATTAAATAAATTACGAGGAGGCAGTTTTATGAAATTGGCTGAAGCATTAATTTTAAGAGCAGATTTACAAAAAAGGATGGAGCAGATAAGAAATAGATTATATAATAATGTCCTAACTCAAGAAGGAGAATTACCAAGTGAAGATCCAGATGTATTATTAAAAGAGTTCTTGTCTCTTCAAGATGAATTAACTAGTCTTATTAAGGCTATTAATAGAACTAATAACAATACTCCTTTTGGCACAAATATGGTCTTATCAGAAGCACTGGTTGAAAGAGATGCTATTCTATCCAAAAGATCAATTCTATCAGGTGCTGCCGCTCTTGCTAGCGAAAAACCAGATAGGTATTCTAGAACAGAAATTAAAAATGTAAGCACCATAGATATAAAGAAGTTTCAAAAAGAAGCAGACAAATTATCAAAAGAGTTTAGAGAGCTAGATACAAAGATACAAGGTATGAACTGGAATGTAGATTTAATGTAGATAGTTGTTAGCTTGAAAAATATAAAAGTGAGTATAAGCTTTTAAAATATTGGTGACTTGGGGGAAAAGTCTGTGGTTCGATTCCACTATTACAATTTACTCCCATAATTGTTACACCAGTACAAATTACAAATTATTGTTACTACCACATACTATTTTATATTTTAAAGTGAGGGTGGGTAAGGGGTGATTAAATGTCCAGTTTTAGACCAATAGAAGATAAATATTTTATAGAAAAGGAACATTGGGTTGGCAGTGCTTTTAGGGTAAGAAATTACTTCCCAGAAGGAAAAAATCTACTCCAAAGATTTTCTCCCTTTGCTCTTATGGATTATAATGCTCCTATGGAATTTCGACCTTCAAAATCTCCAAAAGGAATAGGTCCACATCCACATAGGGGAATTGAAACCGTTACTTTTGCTTTTAAAGGTGCTGTTGAACACCATGACAATGCCGGTAATCATGGAATTATATACCCTGGAGATGTGCAATGGATGACTGCTGGAGCAGGTATAATGCATAAAGAATATCACGAGAAAGAGTTCCAGCAAAAAGGTGGAGTCTTTCATATGATTCAACTTTGGATTAGTTTGCCTAAAAAAGATAAATTAACAGCTCCAAGATATCAAGAACTACAAAAGGGAGATATGGGAAAGCTTACTCTTCCAAATGATTATGGAGATGTTATTGTAGTTGCAGGTGAATTTAAGGGTGTAAAGGGACCAGCCTTAACTTTTTCACCCATAAATATATATATAGTTAATTTAAAAGCTGGTGGAAGTATTAATCTTAATGAACCAGGAACTTACAATACAGGTATATTGGTAATTTCAGGGACTTTGGATATAAACAATACATCTTGCAAGGAGAATGACTTTATACTATTTGAGAATAAAGAAGGAATAATCGCGGTCGATAAGGTAAAGTCTGACTCTAAGCTAATAATACTTAGCGGTCAGCCTCTTAACGAGCCTGCTCTTGCTGCAGGGCCCTTTGTAATGAATACTAAAGAAGAATTAAGACAGGCCTCCCTAGATTACAGAGAAGG
>CAZRXS010000101.1:0-4291 GCA_964604145.1 uncultured Gudongella sp.
TTGCGAGCGATCTCTCCAGGAATTAATGACCCAAACACTGCAATCCATTGTATAAAAATCATAGGGGTATTATTAAATAGCTTAAACCATTTTGAAGAAGGTTATATTGCAATTAAAAATAATGAAAAGAGTGGAGTGCTCCTCTTTAGATCAATTAATTTAGCTAAAGAACTGCACACATCTTTTCACCAATTAATACATTATGGAAAGACTGATCTTTCAGTAATGCTATCTATTTTAGAAGCACTAAAACACAGTGCGTTAAAGGCTAGCAAGAAGAGTAAAAGAGATATTTCTATGTTTTTTGAATACGTATGGTCTAATCTTGATATTGATAATATTTCTGAATATGATATGGAAATTTTAATCAGTGCAAAAGATGAATTAGAAATTGCAATTTCATAAAATCGATAATTTAAATTCTGCTAAGCTAAATTCTTATAATTTTATTTATAAATCAAAATATATAGTATAATAGATTAGTTGATCTTTTAGTCTGCTTGCTTTATAAAAGTGATTTATAATTTTAGATTTCAAAGGGTGATTAAATGGATAAAAATGTTAACGAAAAAAGAGCTAAAAGGCTGGGTAGTGAACCAGTAATAAGTTTATTAATAAAATTTTCTATCCCAGCTATAGTTGGCATGCTTGTAAATGCCCTTTACAATATAGTAGATAGGATTTTTATAGGAAGAGGTGTTGGCGGTGTAGCCATTGGTGGATTGTATTTGGGCATGCCGCTTATGCTTATTATTATGGCCTTTGGTATGCTTATAGGAATTGGTGGCAATACTTTAGTTTCAATAAAACTTGGCCAGAAGAAGCCAGATGAAGCCAACCAAATTGCTAGCAACTCAATAACCCTACTCTTTATTATTGGCATTGGACTAAGTGTTTTAGGATTAATCTTTCTTCAGCCACTTTTAAAACTATTTGGAGCGAGTGCTTCAAATATTGGATATGCAACGGATTATTTAAATATTATTTTGCTAGGGGCAACATTTAATGTAGTAGGATTTGGTATGAATAACTTTATAAGAGGGGAAGGCAACCCAAAAGTAGCCATGTTTACAATGCTTATTGGGGCTTTCACAAATATCATACTTGATTATGTCTTTATATTTATTTTCAATATGGGCGTTCAAGGAGCAGCCTTAGCTACCATAATCGCTCAGTTTATTTCAACTTCATGGGTCTTATATTACTTTTATTCTAAGAAGAGTGTTCTTTCAATTAAAAGAAAGTACCTGAAATTGAAAGCATCGATAGTTAGGAAAATTGTATCAAATGGTTTTGCGCCATTTAGTATGCAGATTGCTGCCAGTATGGTTACAGCTTTATATAATACAAATTTACAAACTTATGGAGGAGACCTTGCTACTTCTAGTATGGGTGTTATAAATTCACTATCAATGTTAATTTTAATGCCTGTGTTTGGGATAAATCAAGGTTCACAGCCTATTATGGGCTATAACTACGGAGCAACCCAATACCATAGGGTTAAGAAAACAGTAATATACGCATCTTTAGCCGCAACATTTATAACAACTTTAGGATTTTTAATAGTACAATTTTTCCCTACTCAGATAATTGAGCTCTTTGTAGGTGAAGATGGAAGTCAGGAATTACTAGATATAGCTGTCCCAGGAATTAGGATTCTATTAAGCATGTTTCCTATTATAGGTTTTCAAATAGTCAGTACATCTTATTTCCAAGCAACAGGACGACCAAAATATGCAATGCTTCTTAGTATGTCCAGACAAGTCCTAATCCTTATACCAGCTCTACTGCTACTGCCTAAAATATTTGGACTAACAGGAGTGTGGATGAGTGGTGCTTTGGCAGATTTAATATCATCAATTATAACTGCTGTATTGATAATAAACTCAGTAAGACAACTTAAATAAAAGCAATTCACAGTTCATAAATCACAATTTCAAGATTCGTAGAGATGGACGACTCTGTTCATCTGCATCAGTCTAGATAAAGCGGGTAAACAGAGTCGTTTACCCCTACAATAAAACGTAACGGGATATATAGATAACCTACAAATCTCGTATTATTTCCACAAATTGTTTTGTCATTCTTGCTGTAAATCCCCAGATAATATAATCTTTGAATTGATAAAAAAGCACTTTGTGTCTGCCTTCTCTAAAATTATATCCTCTCCCCCTAGGAATTAACTCATAAGGGAAACTATCATTTTCTTCTGTCCTTAGTGCAAGTTCATATATCAAAGGTTCTTTGCCAAGAAAAAAATCTATTGGCACAGTAAATATATGGTCAACCTCATCTGGATTTACATCCATATCATCTAATCCCACACCCTCTATAAGCGCTAAAAAACAATGAATAGTAAAATTGGCATAAGACACCAAAAAATCAAGCTCCCCTAGTATCTCAATATTCTCTTCCTTTATACCTAGCTCTTCAATTGTTTCTCTAATAGCTGCTTGCTTAAAAGTCTCATTGTTTTCAAGTCTCCCTCCTGGAAAAGAAACTTCTCCCGGTTGAGTTTTCATATACTTTGACCTTAACTCGTATATTATTTCCCATCTATCGTTATTGTATATAAGTGGTATTAAAACCGAGTAATTCCCCTTTACATCCATTGGTTTGGGTACTTTGTTTTTAACTTTTGCTCTTAATTTATCTATATTCAAATTTAATCCTCCATATCTATTCTTAAAATTATCTTATTGTTAATTATACTATTCTAACTAGCCTTATGCTATAATATTAAATTATTAAGGGAGGTAATCAAATGACTAATAGAATTAGTTGGGAAAAATATTTTATGGAAATAACAGATTTAGTAGCAAAACGTTCTACCTGCGATAGGGCATGGGTTGGATGTGTACTGGTAAATTCAAGTAATCGAATAGTATCAACAGGTTATAATGGTTCTGTATCTGGAAATCCACACTGCGATGATGTTGGTCACACAATGAGAGATGGGCATTGTATCGCAACCATACACGCTGAAATGAATGCTCTTTTATATTGTGCTAAGGAAGGAATATCAGTTAAAGATTGTTCAGCTTATATTACACATTTTCCTTGCTTAAATTGCACAAAGGCTCTGATTCAAGCTGGTATTACTAAAATATACTTTAATAATGACTATAGAGTTGATGATTACGCAATAGTATTGTTGGAAAGAAACGGTATTCCATACATAAAAATAGATTAGCTTAAAATTGCATCTTTTGCTAGTTGATCAGCCTCATCGTTATATCGGTCTCCTGAATGAGCTTTGACTTTTATAAACTTCACATCTAACCTATCTTTTATAGAATTATAATATTCACGATATTCTCTTGTTCCTTTTTTGTTTGTTTTCCAGCTTCCTTTAGCCCAGTTCTCTATTCCTGTATAATCATAATAAATATGCAGGCTCTTTTTATTGTTTTTAACAGCCCACTCCATAGCACACATAGCGCCCTTTATTTCACCAGCCACATTCCTCATTGAAGCCATCTCTGGGTCCTGTTTACGACCGCTTAAAGTCTGCTTAAGGCCATTTTGGATAATAACCACACCATAACTATAGGAACCTGTTTCTAAATCGTAACTCCCATCTACATAGGCTTTAAGTTCTTTGGCATCTTCTATCCCATCTATTTTGTTTTCATTAGATTCTCCCTCTAAAAATGCTTTAGCATCTTCTAATTTTTCAAACTTTTTAAAAACTGCTCCAGAAAATCCTATTACTTGGGCTTTTGCATCTTCCCAAGTAGCATATATCCCCGGATTTCTACCTTGTTTAACACTATAATAATATTTTTTCATTTTACACCCCAGTATTTTAAATTGTTTATATTAATTATAACATATTGAACTCTCTCACTCTACCATCTTAATAATTAGAAGAGTCCCTCAGATGGGTCTTTAGTCCTGATAAAAAGAAAATAAGGTGTTTTACCAGACTTTGTTTGTTAAATAAAGTACAATCTTTTCTTGATATTATATGCAATTAATTAAATTATGGTTAATTTCTTATGATTTCATCCTTTTTTTAGTATTTTACTTGTATATTAAATATATTATCTAATTTGAATGATATATTTTAGGCAATTTATTGTTTATTTGTAATTTTCAATAAATTTGGTATTGCAAACTACCGCAATGTTTGTTAAAATAACTGTAAGGTGTTAAAACGTAGGGGAAAACGTTTTACACGCTGATTGTACAATTCTCACCAATTGTATAAAAGATGGAAACTAAATAATAAGGAGGTATTTTATGGAATTTTTTGCAGAACTCAACAGTACCATTAACAGTTTCGTAT
>CAZRXS010000102.1:0-4281 GCA_964604145.1 uncultured Gudongella sp.
TAGGTGTATCAGCAAAAGGTTGGACTAAGGAAATAAATCTTGTTTCTTGGAATAAGTATCCTGCGAAATACGACATTAGAGAGTGGGATCCAGATCACCAGAAAATGAGTAAAGGCCTTACCTTAAACAAAGAAGAGCTTTTAAAATTAAGAGAGATATTAAATGCAATAGAGTTAGAATAATTACATTTGAATGCAGGTTGAATTATGTCGTAGTTGTAGATTAATGCGCCGTAAGAAATTCGTTATCGTAGGGATGGACTACTCTGTCCATCCGATTAACCTAGATAAACGGGCAGACAGAGTCTTCTGCCCCTGCTTACAGGGACACCCCATCTGTAGGGGCTAGCTTCGCTAGCCCGTTCTTGAACAACATTAGTCTTTAATACAGCTAAATATTATAATAATCATTTTATAAGATACATTTAAAAAAATTATGCTAGCATCCTATTAATGGATAATATAATAATTACCTTAAAAGCAGCTTTAAGATTCCTAAATTTGGGTAATTAGTGAGTGAAGAAGAACAAGGAGGTGTTTATATGTTATATTTTGCATACGCCAGCAACTTAAGCAAAAAGTATATGTCCAATAGATGCCCCAATGCTATGGCATTAAAAAAAGTGATTCTTAAAGATTATAAGCTAACATTTAATGAACTTGCAGATATTACTCCAGAAGAAGGCTCATCTGTTATTGGAGGGCTTTACCTAATTTCAAAACAGGAGTTGGAAAAACTAGATATTCTAGAAGGACACCCTGACCTTTATGAAAGATTAGTAGTTGAGCTGGTAGATGATGAGGGTAATCTTTATGAGGCATTTGTTTATTCAATGGTTGACAAAAAAGAACAACAACCCCCTGAGAGTTATTTTAAAATACTTATAGAAGGTTATGATGATTGGGGTATTGACAAGGAAATACTTGAAAGAGCAAGACGGTTTTAATAATAAATCCCCTGATTAAATCAGGGGAAATTCTATGAAAAAACAATACAGGCTAAGGAGACGAGTATGATTAAGAATTTAAAAGATATAAAAGCAAATGTCCATGAAAATGCATTTATAGCAGAGACTGCTGCAGTAATAGGGAAAGTAAAGATTGGAGAAGGTAGCAGCATCTGGTATGGTACAGTTTTAAGAGGGGATATAGAAGAGATCAACATAGGAGCTTATACAAACATACAGGATAATTCAGTTGTTCATACAGAAAATGACATACCCACAAGTATTGGCGATTTTACTGTAGTGGGCCATAAAGCTATTATCCATGGTGCTAGAGTTGGGGATAATTGTCTAATAGGCATGGGGGCAATAGTGCTTAATAAAGCAGTCATTGGGAATAACTGTATAATTGCTGCAGGTACTGTAGTTACTGAAGGTAAAGACATTCCTGATAATTCAATGGTTATGGGTATACCAGGACAAGTAATAAGAACAGTTACAGAGGATGAGAAAAAAGAAATTAGGGCAAATGCTCTTAGGTACAACAAATTGTGGAAACAACACTTAGATTAGCGTGTAAAAACAAAGTCGGGGTATAGCTTAAATATAGAGTAAAAAATAAGGAGGGATTTGGGTGGCTTATAAAGAAAAGTATCTATCTTGGTTAGAAGATCCGTTTTTTGATGAAGAAACAAAAAACGAGTTAAGAGCTATAAAAGACGAAGAAGAAATAGAAGATAGGTTTTATCAAGATTTAGAATTTGGAACAGCAGGCCTTAGAGGAAAAATTGGTGCGGGTACAAATCGAATGAATAACTATACTGTAAGTCTAGCAACAGAAGGATTGGCAAAGACTATTATAAATCACGGGAAAGAAGCTATGGATAGGGGGGTAGCGATTGCTTATGATGTCAGATTGTACTCCGATAGATTTGCAGAGATAGCAGCTAGGGTATTAGCAGCAAACGGGATAAAGGTATATTTATTTGATGATATAAGAGCTACGCCAGTATTATCTTACACTGTAAGAAAATTAAATACAAAATCTGGAATTGTAATTACAGCAAGTCACAATCCTCAAGCTTATAATGGTTATAAAGCTTATTGGGAAGAAGGCTCTCAGATTTTAGATGAGATAGCAGATGAAATATTAAATGAAATTTCAAAGGTTGAACATTATAGAGATATTGAAATTATGGATTTTGAAAAAGCGAAAGAACAAGGGTTAATTGAAATAATTGGCAAAGAAATTGACGATGAATATGCAGCTGAACTTTTAAAGATGTCAATACATGATGATATAGATAAAGATATAAAAATAGTCTATAGTCCACTAAATGGCACAGGGAATATTCCCGTAAGAAGGGTATTACGGGAAAGAGGATTTAATAATATTATGGTAGTTCCTGAACAAGAAAAACCAGATTATACATTTGCTACAGTTGGCTACCCAAATCCTGAAGACCCGAGTGCCTTTAAGTATGCTAGAGAATTAGGTTTAAAGGAAGATGCTGATTTATTGCTTGCTACTGACCCTGATTGTGATAGGGTCGCAATTGCAGTTAAGAATAAAGAAGGGGATTACACATATCTAAATGGAAATCAAACTGGAGCACTGTTAATTTACTACATTCTTTCAGAAAGAGACAAGAAAAAAGACCTTCCTAAAAATGCTGCTATTGTTAAAAGTATAGTTACTGGAGATTTGGGTAAAGCCATAGCTAACAAATACGGGGTAAAAACTTTTGAAACTTTAACAGGATTTAAACATATATGTGCTAAAGCTAACGAATGGGATATAACTGAAGAGCACACATTTGTATTTGGTTACGAAGAGAGCATAGGTTATACTTATAAGGATTTAGTTAGAGATAAAGATGCTGTGGTTACTTCAATGATGATTGCTGAAATGGCAGGTTATTATAAGAAGCAAGGCTTAAACTTACTCCAAGTATTAGAGAGTATTTATAAAGAATTTGGATATTATAGTGAAAAATTAATCTCTATAGTTTTAGAAGGGCTAGATGGGCAAGAGAGAATAAAAAGAATAATGGATGATATTAGACACAATTCTATTGGATCCATAGGCGAAATGATTTTAGAAAAAACAGTAGACTATCTGACTGATGAAACTGAGGCTGGAAGATCTAATGTTTTAAAATACTATATGGCTGATGGTTCTTGGTATGCCATAAGACCTTCAGGAACAGAGCCTAAGATTAAGCTTTATATTTATTCAAAAGGGAAATCTAGAAAAGAAGCTTTTGAGAAAGTTGATCTAATTGAAAAAGTTGTAAGACACAGAATGGAATCTGTAGAGTAATATAGAAAGACAGACCACTTTATTTTATCAAGACCAAATTTTATAAAATACTCTAAAATCAAAGGGGTGAACATGCTATATATAGCATGTTCTCCCCTTTTGCAATTATTTAGTTACATAATAAGATTAATGTTATGCAAGAAGGGCCAGCGAAGCTAGCCCTTACGAATACTGTAATCCTAACAAGTAGGGGCAGACGACTCTGTCTGCCCGTTTTATCTAGGTTAATCGGATGGACAGAGTCGTCCATCCCTACTATAATAATGACTAAATATTTCTTGAAATATGTTTAGCGAAATTTTCTGCAATCTGTTTAACATCTGGGATTTTATTAATAAAGCCAGGGTCATTTGCAGTTATTTGTAGAGAGAAATTAGGGGGTAGTTCAAAGGTTTTATTCATATTTAGGCTACTTATTAACTGCTTGGCCAACGCATCTCCTCCAGAATAACCTGATACAATAATTGAAAAGATTCTTTTATCATAAAACTTTGTTCTTCTAAAAAGAGCTGTTAATCTATTTATCGTGGCTACTATATTAGCAGTTAGCATATCATTGTAGTTAGGGCAAAGCAAAATTACTGTGGAAGCATCGATTATTGCAGGATAAACTTCTTCTACTACAATACCCCCATAGAAACACTTTGCTTGTTTGCTAAAATGCTTGCAAGTTTTATAACTACAACCTCTACAGTCTACAATAGTTCCATTTCCTAAATAAACTTCTCTTATTTCATAATCTAGAAGATTTTCTTTTACTTTTTTCCAAAGTGCATATGTATTTGATGTCTCTTTATTAGAAGAATGCAAAACAGCAATAGAATTATTTTTAAAATACTCTTGTCTGGAGAGCAATCTGCGCCCTAACTCCATTGATTTTTGTAAGCATATTTCTTCTAAAGAAAGTTTATAAATCTTTTGAAGTGGTAGATAATTATCTAGGTTAGCATTTGCCTCAATAGCTGGCTTGCCAGGAAATTCACAACCCAACTGGTTTGCAATGTAAATAATATCT
>CAZRXS010000103.1:0-4253 GCA_964604145.1 uncultured Gudongella sp.
TTTTTCTCACCAGTATAGGAAACTTCATCAAGCAAGCCTTGTCCTGCTACTGTACCCATTACTTTACCCTCATAAGTTCTTGATCCATCTTCAAATTCAACATCTTTAAGATGCCATCCGCCTTCAGACTCAGCTGTCGCTTTAAAGCTAAATCCCATACTCATAATCATTGAAAATGCAATAAAAAATATCAACACCCTTCTCATCTTTTTCACCCTTTCTTTTTTTAATGGTAAAAGTTAGTCTTAAAAATAAGTCTCTTAAAGTAAATATACCCCTATTGCAAAAAATAAGAATCACCCTTTTTGGGTGATTTGCTATTTTATTAAAATATAGATAAAAAAAGCACTCGTTCTTTAAAAGAAATTCCCTATTTCCCTATATAATTTTTTCTATTCCAAATCATATAATAAAACGCTTTTTACTTTTCTTATATCAAGTTTTTCTACCATTATTTGGTATATTTTAGGATTAGCAGATGTTAAAATTTCAATACTCCCATCTCCTACCATTTTTAATTTTCCTTCTTTTTTTAAAATAGTCCTTATTGTTTTTACCTCTTGGAATCCTGGATTAATATAGTTTAGAGTTGGGTTTATATCTAAAAATATCTCTTCAACTAGCGGGTAATGAGTGCAAGCCAAAACCACATTGTAATAATCTCCCTTTCTAGCAATACTATCTAAATGGCCCTTTACTATATCATGTATTTTTTGT
This sequence comes from uncultured Gudongella sp., assembly GCA_964604145.1. Taxonomy (GTDB): domain Bacteria; phylum Bacillota; class Clostridia; order Tissierellales; family Tissierellaceae; genus Gudongella. The sequence continues at coordinate 718 of CAZRXS010000103.1, forward strand.
GAATTGAAATCTCCCCTGTCTATAAGGCTAGCTAAATCAGGACTATTCTCAGAAACAATCTCTATTGACTTATCTCTTTGTATTAAGAGCTTTTCATACGCTTTTGTTTTTATTGTAAAATTTGTTCCTAGTATAGCTATTTTATGTAGGCCCATTCTAGATATATGTTCAACAGTTGGACTTATTATATCTATAATTGGATATTCAAAACTACTTTTAAATCTATCTATAATAGTTGAAATGGTATTACAAGCTATTGCTACCATTTTTACATCTCTTGATTGAAAATGTTTTAATATATTCATTGTCAAATCAAATATCTCATCTTCACTGCGATTCCCATAGGGCACATTTTTACTATCTCCAAAATAAATAATATCCTCATGTCCTAAAATCTTTTCAATTAATTTTACAACTGTTAATCCTCCCACACCTGAATCTAAAACCCCAATAGGCCTTTCCATAAATTTCCCCCTTATAAGGACATATCTCCTCGTTTTATATATCCTTTTTTCCTCATCCATTCTGATACTGAAAAAGCTATTATTCCAGGTAATACAAAATGCATCAAGAGTATTAATAGCATTACATAAACACTCGCACCCATTGTTTCAATCATAGCAACTTGCCCTACCAATCCACTTGTTCCCATTCCAGCCCCAAGTGAATTGCTAGTCATTTTAAGCACAAAGGTGGAGATTGGTCCAAGAATTGCTGATGCAACGATTGCAGGAATCCATATCAGTGGATTTCTTATTATATTTGGAACTTGTAACATTGATGTTCCCAAACCTTGGGCTACAAAGCCTCCCATACCATTTTCCCTATATGAAGCCATGGCAAACCCAATCATATTTGCAGCACACCCAGCTGTTGCAGCCCCAGCTGCAAGTCCAGATAGATTTAGCGAAATTGCAAGAGCTGCCGAACTTATTGGTAAGGTTAAAATCATTCCCATTAAGACAGACACTATAATTCCCATTGGGATTGGGTGAAGTTCTGTGGCCCTATTTATAACAGCACCTATGCCAGATATAAAGGCGGCGATATATGGGCTTAAATAGCTTCCTACTAGACCACCAACTACTATTGTTATTAAGGGTACAAGTATTATATCGAATTTAGTTTTACCACTTACTAACTTTGAAGCCTCAGCTCCGGCAAGCGCAGCTACAAATGCCCCTACTGGTTCGCCTATATTTATAAGAGTAACGCTAGCATCAAAAGAGACAGTTCCAGCTCCTATTGCTCCAGCTATGGCCGATGCAAATATTGAAAGTGGGCTTGCACCAACGCTATATGCAACACCAACCCCAATCGCAGGCCCCATCATTCTTTGGGCTACATTCCCAAAATAGACTAATTGATTTAGCCCAGAATATGTACCTATTTGTTTTATAATTAAACCTATTAAAAGCGATGCAAATAGTCCTAATGCCATTCCATTTAAAATCTTTACAAAATAATCCTGAATCCCTTTGCTTTTTTTGGCCATCTTGTTTACCCCTTTCGATTCTTTATTCCCATCGTAAATCTTTGCCAAAAAATTTAAGAGGGATAAACTTATCAAAGATTCTAGAGAAAACCCTATCTGTATATATCTCAGAAATCTCATTTGGGGTTAAATTAGTTGAGATAATTGTTTTTTTACCCCATAAAAGTCTTGTATTTACAATATTAAATATTTCTGCATTTGTAAAAGTATTTGACATTTCAGTTCCTAAATCATCTATTATGAGTAGATCTGATTTAAAAAGAAGGTCGTATTCATATTCAGATATCTCTGTTGTATCTTTTCTAAACCTTCTCTTTTCAAGAATATCAAGTATTGTAAAAGCCGTTTGATAAATTACTATTTTATTTTTATCCAAGAGTGCTTTTGCAATACAGTTACACATAAAGGTCTTGCCTAGTCCAGTCGTACCATAAAAAAGCAAATTATCTCCATTTTTTTTATCAAAATCCTTAATAAAATCCTCGGCATAACCTATAATATCTGAAATATTTTCTTTTGGTGATTTATCTTCATCATCAAATTTATCATCACTAAAGATATCTAATTTAAAATTGCTAAAATTCTCTTTTTCTAATATATTTTCCAGATTAGACATTTTATATGCTCTGTTTATTAGTAATTGTTTCATGCAACTACACCTTTCACCGTTTTCTACATATCCTGTATCTTTACACTTAGAACACTCAAAAATAGGTTCTAAATATTCAGCTGATAAGTTGTTTTCAGTTAATAGGTAGGCTTTTTCCATTTTTAAGTTTTCAATTTTTTCTCTGGTTTCGCCTATAATCTCTTTATTTTCACCAGCATTAAATAACATTTTCTTAGCCATTTCTAGCCCAATTTTTCTTATTTGATCATCAATTTCCTCTACTCTAGGTAAGTCTTTGTAAACTTGCCTTTGCCGTATTAATTTATCTCTTTCGCTTTTATCTCTTTTTTTCTCATATGTTCTTTCTATCTGAGATATTATTGGATTATTCACTTATTTCACCACTTTTCTTCATCCTGTAAGCTTCTCGCTTCCTTTTTGCCATTTCTTCAAGCTCCTTGGCCGTATAGTTGCTAGATCGTTGTTCAAAGTTATGAAATCTCGTCTTATGAGTATAAGGCTTTTTAGAGTATTGTTTACCTGAAGTCTTTGAAGCCACTTCTGGTTTTTTATCAAGTTCTTCCACATCTTCTATGCTCTTTATGCCTTTTTCATTCCAACTATTTATAATTGCATCAATATAACTTACAGATACTTGTTGTACCTTGCTAGATGACTCACAAGCCTTTAATACAAGTTCCATGCTAAATTTATAATCATCAAACCATTTATTTACAAGTTTTAAATCGCCTTGTGTTACACCTTTGTTAGAAAGTCCCAAGGCTTTCATAACTCGTTCATACCTGTAATAGACTCTATCTGCAGTTTTAAAGTAGTCCATAACAGCTTCAATATTTGTTAGCCCCATATCATACCAATTTTTTATTATTCCATCCACATAATTGATACTCCGCTTGCCCTTTTTCTCAACACCGTAATTAAAAGCTTTTTCAATTACATCTGGATTCATATTATAGGATTGTATCCAACCCAAAACCTGTTGCTTTTCTAATGGTGTTGTTTGTCTTCTCATCATATAGTCGATATTATTAAACATTTTATTTATTATTGGAATTTGATTGGCTTCTATTAAGTCTTTGGGTGTAGGTTTAGAGATTTGTTTTATTTGGGGTGTAGCTTTTTCTTTTAAATTCATCAAGTTATTTTTAATATACAACTGTTTTAAATTTAAAAAAAGAACCTTGTAATTAATATCTTCGCCCTTTTCTTTTTTTATTATCCCTTTTTCTTCCCAAAAATCCCAAGCATTTAAAACATCCTCAATAGAAATATCCAGGTGCTTTGCAATTGTTTTATTTGTTAATTCTATCTTATAATCCTTATCAGATGCGTACTTAAAACCCAGCAGATAAACCTTTACATAGGTTCCATTAGCCATAGGCATATAATCATTTAAAAATATATTATCAA
>CAZRXS010000104.1:0-4175 GCA_964604145.1 uncultured Gudongella sp.
TAGAAAAAGGAGTAGGCGATCTTTAGTGGCGCTTACTCCTGATTTTATGGAAAAGTTTTTTGAGGCTTGGAACATTTGATATTACTTAGATATTATAAATTGGTGGATTTCTTGAATCTCTTTTTGGCTTAGTTTTTTGGTTGCTAAATGCCTTTCTCCAAAAAATATAGTCTCCATAGCAATTTTCATTCTATTACTTTACTCCTCAATATCTTCTTCATAAATATATAGTTGTTTACCTTCTTGGAGCCTTTCCATATCTTCATCAGTAGGTAAGAATACTACTTCGTGACCACCAGTATACATTATTCTTACTATCAAATATGGCCCATCTGCAATATCGCTCTCAAAATGCACTACATAAAATTTCTCATTTTCATCTCTACCGTTATATATGGTCGCCTTATTAGATAATTCATCAAGAATATCTATTCTTATGCCCATAACTTTCTCATCTGAAATAATCCCAAGAGCAGTTGGGGTAATATGTTGTTCTTCATTAAGTAGTTGCATGGAGATAATAAAATCTTCACTTTCTTTTGGATGATCTCTATTTATATGTCCACCTCCACCAACCCATTTATATCCCGTAAGAGTTTTTTTCACCATATCTACATAGTAAATATTATCTCTATTCTTGTTAACTATTCCTGAAGTATACAAGAATATACCATCATCAGTTTCATTGCTTAAAATAAGTTCATAATCTACAACTCCATCACGCCTTTCTTCAACTATTTCATATGGAGTTTTTCTTGTTGAAATATTTATTAGAATTACAATAACAATAACAGATATTATTATTGCAGTTAATTTTTTATTAATATTAATTCTCATGCTTCCCCCTTTTAATGGCTTATTCACTATCTCTAAGACGTCAAATAATAATAATGCGACATTAAATCTTATCCCTTAATTCACATTCATTAAACTTCCCATGAAAAGGGGCAGGTTTTGTTCAATATCAACTATCATAAAGAAAAATGGGCGATCTAAAATAACCTTTTTTACTTCTTCTATTGGTGCAGATTCAGTATCCATCTCAACCGCTGTTACGGCTCCTGCTTTTGTTCCTTTTTCATCAAGGTCTATTTTAGTTTTGTGGATCACACGACTTATATAAATATTCCCATCTATCGATTTTCCTAAGCCCATAAAATCCGCTTTTTTCTCATCAAAAGCATCTAAGATGCCTAAGCTTTGAAGTGGTTCATTTAACAATGCATTAAACTCCATAGAAAATTTTGGAATTTTAACATTAACCTCTTTATCCTTCTTATTTTCAAGCAAGCTAATAAGATTTTTGGTATCGAAAGATTTTAATAAATCTACCATAGAAATATTTTCCTTAGGTAACAATGCAACAAAAGCATATTTATTGTCTTTATATGGCTTTATAAATCCTGTGACCGTTTCATTTTCAAGATAAGAAAACTCAGACGAGCTCATAAATTCCACCACTTGTTTTTCTCCATTTTCCAAGGTGAATTCACCATCATTAATTTGAGTGTCTTTATAAATGTTTTCCCATTCTGCATCAAATGATAATGCATTTATAAGATACATCACAGCATCTTTAGAAGGAGCCTCTTCTAAAAGAGTTTCTATCATGCCGTTGGTTTTATCCTTTACCCATGCATTTATATCGTCTTTTGTGCTTTTGTCAAATGCGGCTTTATAAACGCTTGCATCATAATAGTCCTTATTTGTTTGCAAGAAATCTCTGTTTACGTTTAAGCCCTCATCGTCTTTAAACCATATGGAGTTTGCAAGACTCACTTTGTATTTATCGCTACTTGGCAAATATGCGGTGTAAGCTTTTAGATAGTCATTTAGCCCTTGTATATCGGAATTTAATACCTCTTCCATTTCAAAAATAGTGTTGCCCTTTGCTCCATTTGCCACCATTCCCAAGGCAGAGACTATGGATATTGGAGAAATTAAAATGTTCTTATCCTCAAAGTTTTCGTTAAAAAGCTTCAATGAAAAATCTGTGATTTCTTCTTTTCTGCTTAACTGCTGTTCGCTTGTATCTGAAATATCTATTAGTGCCAAATCACTTTTTTGAATATTATCCATCAAATTTGAAGAGTTATTTGAGATTGGCCCTCCACATGCTGTAAATACAATGCTTAATAATAGGGTTACTGTTAAAATGTATTTCTTCATAATCTACCTCCTATTGAATCTTGGGTATTGTCTTTTATCCATTCATCTTTTCATTTGCAACAAAGAGATACTTACTATTTTCCTCTCGTAAAGTAAGAACCTTATCTCCATCGCCAAAAAAAGTATCGTTATAGAAAAGCCTAACTACATTACCTTCACGTTCTCCACTGGAAAAATTTATGTTTGTTCTATAATTTGTATCACCATGGAGGTGATAGTAAGAATCATATTGAGAAAGATACGTAAAGTGATCCAATCCAACTTCATTTGTGTCAGCAAGGGTTATTCCCATATGCTCTGAAAGTATTTTATCCATATTTGAACGACTATTTTTCTCACAAGGACATGGGAGGTTTTCAATACTACCTGTCATTCCAATTTTTACCATAACTGCCTTCAGTTCATCATCTGTTATCTTTTCGGCGATGCCACTACCACAATAAAACAACTCGAACAAATTAATCTCCGCAGGTTCACTATATAATGAACTTAAAAACTGATTACGGATATTTAAATAATCTCCGTTGAAAAATGAGTCCCCATTAAAATAAGCAAGCTCACCTTGGGTTAATGGTATTATTTCTGCCTTATCTTTTTCTGCTTCAATATCCTTAATACTGGCAGTTTTAGTCTCACCATCCCACGTAACTTCTTTTTCAAATATTTCTGAAATTGCTCTTAATGGCACATAGGTTCTTCCTTCATAAAGCAAATTATCAATATCTTGGTCTTCACCATTTACAGTTATATTAATTGAGTTGAAAATTACATCAATGGTATTTTTAACTTGTGCTCCAACAGCTGTACTCATAAACATTGTTGTGATAATTACACCTACTACAAAACCTTTTAAAGCTTTTTTTGGCATTTTTCCCATAATAAATCATCTCCTCGTATACCATAATCTACAATTGCAACACAGTTTATAAAAAATTCGACATTTTTCTTTCAATTGTTATTTTCTGTTTTATCTATCGATATATAAATTAATTATCATTAATTTCCCTGTCTATGATTTCCACAAATTCATTCATTATTTCTTTGTTTACCAAATGTATACTTATATTCTCAGCAGCTTCGCCAACTGTATCATATACATCGTTAGGTGCAATTAATATATAATCTTCACCAACAGTTACACTATAATCATTTTCTTCAAAATACAAGGCAATTATGTAAAAAGGATTTACACCTGGATTTGCGGGCGTATTATCTTCAGACAGTATACCACTTTCTTCAGATTTAATTGTTAAAAAATGATCATAAATCTCCTGTGCTTCCAATATTGAAAACCGTTTTATATTTGACATATTATCAAAAGACATTATATCCATTCCTTTAAAATTATAATCCGCAAATTTATGATATTCACCAATTATAGCGGCTTTATCTTTACAACCTACAAGTAATACCATTAAAATAATAAATATTGATACTATTTTAAATTTCTTATTCACAATTCATTCCTCCTTAAGCTTAGACTAATTATGCATAATACTTCTAATGCTCAAATAATATCATTTAGAAATAATAAGTTTAGATTTTGCAGCATCTATTTTTTCAGAATTAATTATTCCATTTTCTTTAAATGCTTTTCAATTATTGGATCTTTGTTTATTTTATAGTTATCATCCTCTACTTTATCTATAATTTAACCTATTATTTTCTCTATTTGTGCCTGATTTAAATCTCAAAATATTCCTTCTGTATCAGAGCTTTACCTTAGAGCAGGTATTATAAATATTAATTCTCGACTGAAGAATCTGAAAAAAATCTACTAATTATCAGCAAATTTGAAAAAACACTGAGAAGAAAACTCTTTATAAATGCTGGCCATATTAATAATACTGAAAGAACAATCCTACTACTTAATATCATCTCGTGAGGAGCTCCGCAGTTTCTACATTCTAAAGATTTACCCAATATTATTTTTAGCAAGGCTTTGTATTTAAATTTAGTTCCGCAATTTTCACATTTTTGAATCCCCATATAAACCCTCCTTTGAT
>CAZRXS010000105.1:0-4077 GCA_964604145.1 uncultured Gudongella sp.
GATTTCATAGCTAGAAAGGTGTAAAATAATAACTACTCAAGAATTGAGAGAATATTTAAAACTTTCAAGGTTAAAACTATCCCATTTATAGAAAATATTTGTTTCGGAAAGAGGTTAATTTATGCAAAAATCCACATTGAAAATAGGAGAACTTCTTTTATATGCAGGTAAAATAACATCAGAACAATTAAAAGATGGATTAAAATTACAAGAGAGTTCTGATAAAAAATTAGGAGAAATTCTAGTTGACTTAAAATATGTAAGCCAACAAGATATAGTTGAAGTGCTTGAATTTCAACTAGGTTTCCCAAGGATAGATTTAAACAAATATGAAATCAATCAATCAGTTGCCACATTATTACCTGAAAACCTAGTAAGAAAATATCAGGTAATTCCAATAGATGAAAAAAATAATAAGCTAATTGTTGCAATGGTAGATCCACTTAACTTTTTTGCCGTAGATGATATAAAATTATTTACAAAAATGGAACTTGAATCTGTTATAGCCACTCCAGAAGATATAACAAAAGTTATAGATAAATATTATACTGGTTCAGATACAAAAAAAGTTTTAGAAGAATTTACTGGGGGAGACTCTTACCAAGATGATGAATTTAGTGAGGTCGAACAAGCTGAAGTTACTTCGGCTCCAATAGTTAGGCTTATTAATTCACTTTTTGAACAGGCATCTAGGAGCAAAGCATCAGATATACATATAGAACCATACTCAGAAGAGATTAGAGTTAGGTTTCGTACAGATGGTGATTTAAGAGAAATAATGACTATTTCAAGATCTAATCTTTCTGCAATGGTTACAAGGATTAAGATTATTGGGAAAATGAATATTGCTGAAAAAAGAGTTCCACAAGATGGTCGTGTGGAAGTTAAGATAAATGATAGAGAAATTGATATGAGAATTTCAACCCTCCCCACAGTTTATGGAGAAAAAATAGTAATCCGACTTTTAGATAAAACTAGCTTTAACTTTACAAAAGAAGGACTTGGATTAAGCGAGTATAACCTAAACTTATTTAATAATATTTTAAAATCACCCTATGGTATGCTACTTGTAACCGGTCCAACTGGAAGTGGAAAGACAACAACACTCTATACAGTCCTTAGGGAATTAAACCAAATAGAAAAAAACATTATAACAGTAGAAGACCCAGTTGAATATAGACTTGAAGGCATAAACCAGGTTCAGGTAAATCCTAAATCAGGACTGACATTTGCCTCAGGGCTTAGGTCTATTCTTAGACAAGACCCTGATATAGTAATGGTAGGAGAGATTAGAGATGGAGAAACAGCTCAAATATCAGTAAGGGCAGCTATAACAGGCCATCTTGTACTTTCAACCCTACATACAAATGACAGCCCATCTACAATAGCAAGGCTTATAGATATGGGTTTAGAGCCCTATATAGTATCTTCAGCAGTAGTTGGGATAGTATCACAAAGACTTGTTAAGACCCTGTGTCCAAAGTGCAAACAACCTTATGAAGCCAGCTATTCAGAAGTAAAAATGCTTGAAAAAGAGGAAGATGGACCATTGATACTCTATAAACCAGTTGGCTGTAATGCCTGTAACAAAGGTTATGCTGGTAGAATTGCCGTATATGAAATAATGGCAATAAATGAAGAGATAAGAAGACTAATTGACTCAGGTGCAACTACAGATAAAATTAGAGATGAAGCATTAAAACAAGGTATGACTACACTGTTTGATTCAGCCTATGAACTTGCCGAACAAGGTAAAACAAGCTTTGAAGAAGTTATGAGGGTAGGTTATAGTCTAGGATAGGGGGGATAATAAATATGGATATAAATGAAATTCTTAATGAGGGAATGAGGCAAAAAGGGTCAGATGTTCACATAACAGCAGGTATTCCACCAACATTTAGAATAAATGGTGAATTAATCCATCAGGGTGAAACAATTTTAACCCCTATGGATACTGAAGACTTAATCAAGCAGATTGCCAATGAACAGATTTATTCAGAACTCCTTGAAAAGGGCGAAGTGGACTTTTCTTATTCAAGTCCTGGTATGGGAAGATTTAGAGTTAATGCATATACCCAAAGGGGAAGTTTTGGAATTGCACTAAGGATTATTCCACCTGAAATCCCATCATATAAACAGCTTGGCTTGCCTCCAATATTATCTGATCTTACAAAATTGCCACGTGGGCTTATACTTGTAACAGGTCCCACAGGCAGTGGAAAATCAACAACCCTTGCGGCAATGATAGACCAGATAAATAAAGAACAAAAATTGCATATTGTTACCCTTGAAGATCCAATTGAATATATGCACAAACATAGGAGGTCAATTGTCAATCAAAGGGAAATTGGCTCAGATACAAAGAGCTTTGGAAATGCATTAAGGGGTGCTCTTAGGCAAGACCCAGATGTAATCCTAGTAGGAGAGATGAGGGACTTAGATACAATTTCTATTGCAATAACTGCTGCCGAAACAGGCCACCTTGTACTTTCAACACTTCATACCCTAGGGGCAGCAAAGACAATAGACAGGATTATAGATGTATTCCCACCCCACCAGCAACAGCAGATAAGGGTCCAGCTATCATCAGTAATTGAATCAGTAATTTCACAACAGCTGCTTCAAAAGGCAGATGGGAAAGGAAGGGTTGCAGCTTTAGAAGTAATGATTGCAACACCTGCTATAAGAAACTTGATAAGAGAAGATAAAATACACCAAATAGATACAGTAATCCAAACAGGAAGCAAATACAAAATGCAGACAATGGACTCAGCTTTAATGGCACTTTATCATAAGGGTTTAATCTCCAAAGAGATGGCAATGACTCAGGCCGTTAATCAAGAAGAATTAAAAAAATATATAGTGTAGGTGATGTAGATGATATTCAAATACAAAGCTATAGCTAATAATGGTCAGAGGATAGAAGGTGTCTATGAAGCTAACACCGAGGCTGATGTCGTTGCAATGATAAAAGGCAATAAATACATTCCGGTTGAGATAGAAAGAGATGTGGGAACAGAATCCCAAATTGAAATTTTTTCTAAAAAAGTAAAAAAGAAAGACTTAGCCGTTTATTGCAGGCAATTTTTTGTAATGGTAGATTCAGGCCTTGGAATAGTTCAATGCCTAGATATTTTAGCAGTTCAGACAGAAAATAAAACACTAAAGAAAACAACAGCCGATGTAGGTGAAGATGTCCAAAAAGGGTTGACACTTTCAGAGGCAATGGCAAAGCATCCAAGAGTATTTCCTACAATTCTTGTAAGTATGGTAGAGGCAGGAGAAGTTTCAGGAAACCTAGATGGAATTATGGAAAGAATGGCAATCCATTTTGAAAAAGAAAATAAAATAGAAAGTAAAGTAAAAGGTGCAATGATTTATCCAATGGTACTAGCAGTTGTAAGTGTAGTAGTAGTAGTCTTTATGCTAATATTTGTACTACCAACCTTTACAGGTATGTTTGAAGGAACAGATGTCCCACTACCATGGCCAACAAAGTTTTTGCTAGATGTAAGTGATTCATTAAGAGACTATTGGTATTTGTATGCAGGTGGTCTTGGACTATTAGCTTTTGGGATTACAACATTTTTAAGAACAGAAGATGGAATAAGGGCCTTTGATAATATAAAATTAAAGCTGCCAGTTGTAAAAACAACAACAGCAAAAGTCGTTACATCAAGATTTACAAGAACACTTTCAACACTGATGGATTCAGGAATTCCATTAATAAAGTCCATGGAAGTTGTTTCAAATGTAGTTAATAATGTAGTAGTAAAAGATAGATTACAAGATAGCATTGAACAGATTAGAAAAGGAGTTCCACTTTCAAGAAGTGTAATGAATATAGGAGTATTCCCACCAATGGTAGATTCAATGGTAAAAATAGGTGAAGAATCAGGAAGTTTAGATGAAGTATTACTTAAAACAGCAGATTTTTATGATGAAGAAGTAGAGCAGTCTTTAGCAAAGTTAACTTCAATGTTAGAACCACTTATGATAGTTGTAATGGCAGTATTAATTGGTTTTATTGTAATAGCAATGTATTTGCCAATGTTTGATATGATGCAAACCATATAA
>CAZRXS010000106.1:0-3955 GCA_964604145.1 uncultured Gudongella sp.
ATCTTTAACCCAATTGTAATATCATTAAGTCCTTATTTATTGTATAATCTATATAAGAGTACAAACAAAAGGAGGATTGATTTTATGAGACGAATTTTGTCTTTTACCCTTGCGCTAATAATGGTATTGGGTATTGTAGTTCCAGTATCAGCAGCTAGTCCATATGACTCTGCAGGTAGCTTTTTAAAAGATCTTGGTGTTTTAAAAGGAGACCTAAGTGGAGATCTAATGCTCCAGAGCAATCTAACTAGAGAACAAATGGTTGTTTTAATTTCTAGGCTTTATGGAAAAGAAGAAGATGCAGAAGGATTTGTTGCTCCTAATGTATTTCAAGATTTAAAACCAACACACAGCTATTACATCCCATTTATACTTTGGGCAAAAAACGAAGGTTTAATACAGGGAATGACAACTACAAAGTTTGGTGTAGAGCAAGGAGTTACAGTACACCAATTCCAAACTGTTTTACTTAGAGCACTTGGCTATACTGAAGAAGCTAAAGATTGGTATAATGTTCCAGAATTTGCAAAAAAGATTGGATTAATGAAAAACTTAAACTTTTCACCAGATGCTAGCCTTAACAGAGGACAAGTTTCTGCAATGTTAGTTAATGCATTAAGTTTACCGCTAAAGGGGACTAATACTCCCTTAGCGGTTATGCTTGCATTAAACCCACTAGATATGACTGAATCAGTTAAAATAATGGGCGATGAAGTAATCTTTAGTGGACGATTAAATGAAAAACAAGAGCTGAATCTACTTATAAAATCTAAAACCCCAACAAATGACACCTCTTTAGACCTTAATATCCCCGTAGCATCAGATGGAAGTTTTGACTTTTCTGTTAGAGATTTAGAATTGGGTCTTTATGAATACAGATATTATACTGAAAAAGGCGCAAGCGTCTATAAGGATTTTACTATATCAAATCAAAGATTTCAGCTATCAGATGCCTACGCAGATAATCTAAAAGAGATTAAATTAAAGTTCAATAAATCAATCGATACAACTATTGCGGCTTCTAGTTACAACTATCTAACAGATGCAGGAACAATAAATAGAGTTAGATTTGAAAATAACGATAAAGAAGTAATCCTTGTCTTAAATGGAACTATGACAGAAGGTAAAAATTATAATATTAAGGCGGAAAGTATTTATTCTATTGATGGAGAAGATCTTACAGTAGATGAGACTTTTGAAGCTCTTGATAAAGATATTCCAAGCGTAGAATCTATAGAGGTACTTGGAAATAAGGGAATCCGTATTTATTTTACAGAGCCAATAAAGACAATTCCAAGTATGAATAACTTTAAACTAAATCAGACAAATACCTTAGAAAGACCAATTCTAATGGACAATCACATTACTCTAAGCTATAAACCAGGCACTTCTGCTCTTCCAACTGGGTCATATTCATTAGAAGTTTCAGGACTTGAAGATTACGCTGGTAAAAAAATGAAGAATGAATTAAGAACATTTTCGGTAAAAAGAGACTCTACTCCTCCTGAAATCGTAGATATAAGTGTAACTACAGAAAGAGTTACTATAAGATTTTCAGAATCACTTGATCCATCATTTGTTCAAGGAAGTAATATCTTTCAGCGAGAAGGAGTTCAAATTAACTATGCAGATGAAATAATAATTAGAGATAATAAAGTAACCGGAGTATTTGAATCCACACCACTACCTACAAAGGAAATAACACTTTATATCAATAGTTTTAGCGATTACTGGGGAAATATGATGCTTACAAAAGAGTATAAAATTACACCCAAGCAAGATACAAGAAAACCAGAGTTAATGAGTGCCACTCTTTCAGAAGATGGGAAGTCAATAAAACTTGGATTTAATAAAAATGTAAAAGCAGATAGCACAACATATTATTCTATACAAGATTCTGAGGACAGAGTTATATTTATTAGAGATATTAAAGGCGATGGAAGGGAATGGATACTTAATCTTTATACAACTCCAATTCCAGGCAATATCACCTTAAATGTTTCCGGTATAAAAGACCTTTCAGGGACTGAAATTAAAAACTATAAGGCGACATTAAATGTAAAGGATTTGGAAAGGCCTTCTCTTTTAGGCTACTCAGGTTATGGAAATACAATTGTAATGGAATTTGATAATGAAATGGATAAAACTAGCACGACATTTGCAACTAATTATCTAATTACATTTAATGGTAGTCAAATACCTCTTCCTACAGGTACAGATATTTCACTTGATAGAGATGGACAAACTTTAACCATAACATTACCTGAAAAAATTTCTGCTAAGACTACTATGATAGGTACGAAAAATAACCTTACTTCCCTAGATGTAGTTGGCTTAAAAAGCAAATCGGGAAATCTTACAAATCCATTGATACTTTCCTTGCAATTTGATGAAGCATCAACTGGAGATGCAATTATGGTGGATTACTCAAGTTTAAATCCTGGAAAACAAGCTGCACTTGTAGAACCAGATACTATAAAGTTAAAATTTAATATGCCAATAATAAAAGCGGCTATTGATGACTTTGATATTGATAAAATTGATATTGATAAAGTAATAGCAAATGGAACAAATATAGTTACTATAATATTAAAGGAAAATGTAACTACAATTGAAGATGGGGCTGCATATTTGGTTAAAAGAAATAACATTGAGACATCAATTGGAACAGGTGCAGATTATGGTAAATTTTATGTTCAAGATAAATTAGCTCCAATTTTAATAAGTAGAGAAGCAAGAGTGAGAAAAGGATATATTGAGATAGAGTTTAGTGAAGAATTAGAAAAGGCAGGAGAGGCACTATATAGACGAGATCTTGAAATAACAAGACTGTCGGATAATAAGGTTTTAAGTAGTGATGATTACTCAACCTGGCTTGATGCAAAAAATCCAGAAATTCTTATTATAGAATTAGATGATGATAAGATAGATTCTAAATACACTATAAGAATAATTGATTCACCATCTTATATTAGAGATCTTTCAGGAAACCTAGTATTAAAATCATCTCCAATAGAAACCAATAGTAGCCTATAAAATAATAGCAGAGTCATATGACTCTGCTTTATTTTGATATAGCTTGCGCCAACTCTGTTATACTTTTTGAAAGTTCATCGAGCTTACCTTCTATTCGGACAAGAAGATAAACAGATATAACAATCGGAAACCCCAGATTAGCTATACTAGAATATATCACTTCCATAGTGGTAACCCCCATTTCAATTGTCAAATCACAGTTCACAAATCACAATTGAAGGACAATGCACAGATCACAATTGGAATGCAAAATAAAAATCCTCACGCTACCGCTCAGGATGACATACAGGCCTAGCTTTGCTCGCCTGGTCTTTAATCTTTTAATTGTGATTTGTGATTTCTACATTGTGAATTGAAAAGAGCCCATGGGCTCTTTTCTTACACTTCCATCTCCTCAACACTTGTTGTTACTACTCTTGCTGCAACCTTTTCTATCAAATCGCCATTGTTTGACTTAAATATATTTGCTGTTATAAGCTGGTCCATAACTGTAAATACTTCTGTATCTGTTAAATCAGCCCTTGGATTATTTAAACTCATTCTATAGTTTTTGTTAAGAACATCCAAAAAATCCATTTCAAGTTTCACCTTTGCCATTATCTCACCTCCTCGCTATGATATCAGTTCTTTTAAACATCTCTAATAATTGATTCTTCAATTTTTTTCATCTGAATAAGAGGAAAATCTTGAAGACTTGTCAATGCTAGACCTGAAAGATGAATATTCTCATCAGTCGCATCAATCTTGACATTAGCAAGTGTCTTATAGGACACTTTTTGCTTGCCATCTACTTCTCCTGCATCAAGAACAAGCTTTAGTGACTTTTTTTCTGCTAAAGTTTCTATAGCCATTTTCTCACCTCCCTTCATACTTCTTATATAGTAAAAAGAAGGGAAATGTACCATAGGAAAATACAATG
>CAZRXS010000107.1:0-3939 GCA_964604145.1 uncultured Gudongella sp.
GCTATATCAGGAACGGAATTGTAAAGTCCAGATTCTTCTTTATAATCTAGTACTCGGAGCAAAACTACTTGAAAGTCTTGTACCTTTACAAATTCTCCAAAGCCAAATCGCTTTCCTGCCATTCCAATAATTAAATTTTTATCTACAGCCCATTTAATATAGCTGTGGTAATATGAATTTGTCTTGTTTAAATCATTGAAATCAGGCGGCATTAAGTACTTACTAGCCTTGTTCTCTTCTTTATAAAGTCTACTTAAAAGAACTACCATATCTTGTCTTTTAAGTGGTTTATCAAGCATTAAATTTCCATAACTATCTCCCCTTAGTAATCCAAGTTCTTTTAGGATTTCAGGCTTTAATATTTCATCAGCATAACAATTAAAGCCATAAATAAAAGAAAATAGCAAAGTAATACATAAAATAAGCATTAATTTTTTAGTCAAAGCCATATCTCCTTTCTCAATTTATTGTCTTTATTTAATTATACTATTGAAGCTGTATACTTAATATTAAGTTATCGTGACAAAAAAATAAGCCCTGGGGCTTATTCTGTTCTGATTGCTTCTATTGCGGAAAGATTCATAGCTCGTCTTGCTGGGTAGTAGCCTGATATAATTCCTATTAAGGCTGAAAAGAGGAGGGCTGCTAAAACCAACCAAAATGGGATAATAGAGATTTTGGTTTCCCCGCCTGTTCCAAAAAAATTTCCAAAGATATAAGAAAATTTATTGACTATATAGGAAAGCAAAAAGCTAAATGAAATTCCAATCATTCCACCTAAAACTCCAATTAGTGCAGATTCGAATAAAAATAATTTTTTAATATCATTTATTGAAGCGCCAATTACTTTCATAATTCCAATTTCTCTTGTTCTTTCATAGATACTCATAACCATAGTATTAGTGATACCAATTGCTGCTACAAGTAAAGAGATAGCACCAATTCCACCTAGAACAAGTTGAATTACTCCAGCAGTCCCTTTCATAGACTCAAGCTGGTCATTTAAACTGTATGCTTCATGCCCCATATCTTTTATTGTAGTTTGGACATCTGCAACATTTTTCATATCGTCAACTTTAACATCTATTTGTTGATATACAGAAGAGTCATTTTGACCAGGTTGAGGTCTTATTTTTTCAATTTTTTCTTTTTCTTTAATCAATTTTTGCACTTGGGTTAAAGGCATCCAAACACCATAACTATGCTCCCAGTTTTGACCTTCTGCTAAAACTCCTGCTACTTTTAACTTGTACTCAGGATAGTTTATTTTATCAACATTAGGGTCATCATAGCCGTAGCTTGGATCAAGAGTTAAAGCCATCCTATCCCTCATAAGGTCAACCTTTATTTCTCTCCAGACTCTAGCCTTTGGATCATAAAAGTTATTCGCCATATCACTACCGAATACAATAGTCATATCATCTTTATTATCAAGAAGCCTTCCTTCTCCAATATCAAAACCAAACTCTTCCATTGTATCAGGATCAATACCCTTTATAGGGATACCAGCAATATACCTTCCGTTTATAATCGTGCCGTAGGTTTCTAAGGTTGGACTAACTGCAGTTACATGAGGAAGAAGCTTAAAAGAAGCAACTGCTGCATCGTCAAGCTTTACGTCTTTACCACCGCCAGGTGTAGGCATAGAAGGATCATTCCATCTCTGATGAACATTTATTGTAGTCAAATCACCCCATTGAGCAACTTGATCTTCAAAAGCTTGAGACAGTCCAAAACCTAAACTAAGCATAACTATAATGGAGCTAGTACCTATAATTACTCCTAAAACAGTTAGAAATGTTCTAAGCTTTCTTCTCCATAGATTTTTAACTCCCATTAAGATAAGGTCTAAATTATTCATCTATCTCCAAATCCTTCTCATGTTTTTTTGCTCTTCTTTTTCTAAATATAATAAATCCAACAATTCCACCAATAACTATTAAGCCAGGTATTAAGAACTTCAGGATTTTCGACATAAGAGAAGGCTCTTCGAAACCAGGCATCTCTCCATCTGGAAATTCTTCGAAAGGAGGCATATCTAAAACATTTAACGAAAATGGTTGTTTCATCTCTTGTTCTTGACCAGTAGAATCTTCAAATGTGAATACAACATTTCCATTTAATGTTCCAGCTTCTTGAGGTATTACATATCCCTCATAATAGTCATTTCCACCACTGGCAAAATTCCCAACGAAATACTGGCCATTTTCAGTTTGAAAGTTTCCTTCAAGCTTAACCATAAGATTATATAGAGTTACTTTTCCAGTATTATAAAATTCTATTGATATGGGAGCTTGTTGCCCAATATATGCTTCTGCTTGGTATCCTAGTTCTCCCAGATCAAGCTTTGATTGCTGGACAACAGGTACTCCTATAAGTTCTTCTGACTTATAAGGGTTAGCTGCGCTGTCTTCATACTCAAAATTAGCAGTTAATGTATAAGTCTTTGCCTTTGCATCAGGGATGGTATACATGGTTATAACTTTATCAACTTTTCCCTTTGGTGCAATTGAGTCTATATAAAATGTATTTGAACTATTAACTGGTGTAAAAACAGAACCGGAGTCTGTTTCTTCTTCAGCAGTTAAGAATATCTTTATATTTTTAACGCTTTTATATTTATTGGTATTAAAGAAGGAAAGATTCATTTGGAAATTCTCGCCTGCTTTTACAATACTAGGAGAAAAGTCATATCTGTCTATTATGAGCTTAGGAGTAGATATATTATCTCCAGAATCATCTCTATTAAAGAAGAAAACTCCTATTGTTTGAAGTAGTGAATCCCTTAAATCAGGATCAACAAATTCATCGGTGTATTCTACAGTTATATCAATAGGATAGTTTTTTGTTTCGCCACCCTCAGTAGTTATAAATGTAAACTGAAAAGAGAGAGTTTCACCAGGATTTAGTGCATCATATTTTTTCTCGCCAAGTGATCTGGCTACTAATCCAGATTCATCTTGACTCTTTGCTTTTACAACTATATCTGTTGCAGGAGTTGGTCCAATATTTTCAACTTCAAAAGTCAGTTTGACAGTTTGGTTTTTACCGAGTGTTCCAGTCGGATATTTTATATTTTTAATTTTTAGCTTTGATGCTTTTGGGTCTAATTTAAGAACTTTAATTGAAAAAAATTCTTTAGTTTCAATAAGTTCATTCTCACTATTTTTATAGGAAAAATTTGCAGTTAATTCATAATTGCCATAATCTAGTGTGCTTCCAACTACAAGTTCAAAATATACATATCCTTTTCTTCCACTCTTTATTTCATCTATTCTTTTAGTGCTAACACCGTCATTTAAGTAGAATGTCTCTTTTGATAATTCAGGAAGGTTTATTCGGATGTCCTTTGCTAAACCATCGCCAATGTTTTCAATTTCAAAGCCAACTACTACCTGGTCTCCAGGATTGGCTTGAGAAGAAGGCATAATATCAGTACGTGTAATTAACAAATCAGGTGAATTTTTAGCAATCACACGAACATTTATAGTTTTATCCAGATTGTATTTCATACCGGTAGCATAATCATAATAGATAACATTTAATTTCAAGCCATATGAACTGCTAGGCGCCTTTTCTGCCACCTCAATATCAAAACTCACTTTTCCTGTATCGCCAGATTTTATAGGTTTTATTTCATCATATGCATCTCTATCAGTAAATACCATTCCTGAGGGGTCAGAAGATAGAGTCGCAGTGATTTTATCATTACGACCACTGCCACTACCGCTTGCAGTATAATCTCCAATGTTTTTAAGCTCAACATCTAAAGTAAAGCTATCACCAGCTTCTGCAGTTACAGAGTCGCTGCTTATAACAATTAAATCTGGTCCTCCATTAGGTTCAAATTCTACTCCTTCTGTCGGTAATCCATACACCAGTAAAACCAATATCAAAAATACTATACTATACTTTCTCATCTTTTTTTAAGCCTCCTAT
>CAZRXS010000108.1:0-3856 GCA_964604145.1 uncultured Gudongella sp.
CCAACTTTTCTATCATTGGCTTAGATAAAAAATACAAGAAAAACACTGTGCTTATGCTATGAACTAAATCATAGGGTATTCCTGTAACGAAAGATGCTAAAAACATCTTTATGTTGGCCTTATCTGTGTACATTAATACTGATGAAAGATTCATTAATCCCCCATATATTAAAAATGTCGTTAAAAATCCGTATATCGATAGGCTTAGTTTTGTTTTCTTTAAGATGCCTTTCCTAATTAGAATTCCTGCTAAAAAGCCTGTTAACCCTAATGCAAACATCTGCCATGGTGTCCAGGGTCCTTGCCCGAAAAAGAAGTTTGATACAAATGCAGTCAGTGCGCCTACTAGAAATCCAGCTTCTGGTCCAAATGCTATACCTGAGATAATTACAATGGCCATCATTGGCTTAAAGGCTGGAACCATAAAGAATATTGTCCTTCCCATTACTGCAAGGGCTGCAAGCACTGATATTACTATTAATTCTCTTGCTTGGGGTTCTCTATTTTCAAATACCATAAAAAATGGAATCATAGTATACATTAATAAGAACATACTCACAAAATAATACTTCCTATCGTTTAAAAACTCCATGCCAAACCAAATAGTTAAAGGCACTAAAAATAGGATTATAAATACAGAAATAAAAGATCTTTTCCTAAGACCTGGATGCTCTATATGTTTTTTATTTTCTATAATCCATTCATTTTGCATAAATCGATCACATCCTCTGTAGTTACTGCATTTTGGAATACATGCCTTGACATTCTATTAGCTCCAGTAGTGTAGAAACTGTTGCCTGAGAAAAACTCTCTGGGTGTTTCAGTTGCTATTATAGAGCCATTAAAAATAAGTGAAACTCGATCTGAATATTCTGCGCAAAACTCTATATCATGAGATACCATAACAATGGTGGTACCTTTTTTTACTAAGTCTCTTAATATATTGCCTAGCTTTATTTTAAAATGGCTATCTAGTGCTTTTGTCGGTTCATCTAGGAGCATTATCTTAGGGTTTAATAAAAGAACTTTAGCCATTGCAAGCTTTTGCTGTTCTCCACCACTTAAATCATAGGGGTGTCTTTTTAATATCTCTTCTAAGTCTAACATCTCTATTATTTTTTTTGCCTTTTCTTGACGTTTTTCTGGATCTTTTTCAATCCCTTTTAGCATTTCATATATATCTCTTTGGACTGTCATCTCTACAAATAGGGCTTGAGGGTTTTGGGGTAAAAACGCAGTATCAGAAAGGAGATTCATTTTCCCCCTATATGGCTTATTTAAACCACCAAGTAATGATAACATAGTTGTTTTGCCTGTGCCGTTGCCACCTACTATTGAGTGAAATTCACCTTTTTTTATCTCTATTGATAGGTCTTTTATTACATCTTTTTCGTATCTATCGTATCTAAACCAAACATCTGTTAATTCCATTGCTATCTCTGATTCTTCTTGTTCTGGTTCTTCTAAGATAATTTTCGGATATTTAAGAGCTCTATTATCCACTTTTTCACTTAGCCATTCCCTGCTTTCTCTTATTGATAATGGGTAACTTTTTGTTTTAGCGGATTCTCCTTCTACTGCTGCGAATATATTCATATATGATGGCAGTGCTTTTTCCATTATATGGCCTGATTCTAAGATTAACCTACTCGCAATTTTTGGTGGTGCATCTATAATTACTTGACCATTATCTAAAACTAAAACCCTATCACTCATTGGGAATAACTCGCCTAATCTATGCTCTGAAATAATTATCGTCGTGCCGATATCTAAATTGATTTTTTTTACAATCCCTAAAAATTCTGTGGCTGCTAATGGATCTAGTTGTGCTGTGGGTTCATCTAATACCAATACATCTGGCTGCATTGTCATAATAGAAGCTAAATTTAGGAGTTGTTTTTGTCCACCTGATAGGTCTGTGACTTTTTTTAGAAACCAGTCGCTTATTCCAAAGAATGTTGCCATCTCTGCTACCCGCAAGCGAATTGTATTGTTATCATAACCTAGGCTTTCTAGTCCAAATGCAAGTTCGTGATAGACCCTATCTGTTACTATCCCATTTTCTGGATTTTGAAGTACATATCCTATCTTTGCGGTTTGAATTCGAAGGTCAATTTCCTCAATAGGCTCTCCATGAAATAGGATCTCACCTTTTTTTATACCGTGTGGGGTTAAAGCTGGTTTTAGGTGCCTTAGTAGCGTGCTTTTACCACTAGAGCTCTCTCCACATATGGTTATAAATTCACCTTGTTTTATAGATAAGTTTACATTTTTTAATTGCCTTGTCATTTCTTCTGGATAGGAGAAACTTAAGCCTTTAATTTTAAATGTTTCCATTTTATGTCCTCCATTATCCCTATAATTATTGGTAAAAAGAAAATAATTGAAATACTTAAATAAAATATTATGCTATATGGAGAAAAGTTTGCCCATTTTACAGTTGGATATATTCTAAAGTAAAATCTGCCTATAGTTAAACCGTAGATAAACACGAGCATTAAAACTCCTAAACTCGTCGCTAGAACTCGATCTCTGCTGTCAAATCTAAATATTGAAAAGCTTGTTCTTCCCTTTAGTCCATATCCCCTTGCCTTCATACTGTCTGCTGTTTCAACGCCGTTTTCAAGTGCCCAGGTTAGCATTATGGAGAGTATCTTTAGTCCATTTTTCGCCCTTTGGAATATATTGCCTGTGCGAAAATCTCTGCCTATTCCCCTTTGAGCATTAGAGATGATTTTAATCTGGGCTTTGTACATTGGTACCAATCTTAATATCATTGAAAATATTAGCGATGTTTTAGGTAGTATTCTTCCAAACAGATATATTGTTTTATCTGATGATATTACTTCGTTGTAACATGAAAACCAAATTATAACAGACCCTATCATAAGAGCTGAAAATATACCGTATACAAATGATTCTAGGGTTATTGGGTTGCCGTTTTTAAAGTATCCTAGTATTGTTGCGCCTTCATGCACAAATAGTACATTTATTGCGGCTGCAAATAGCATTAGTGGGAGCATATACAATATGTTGAACTTAAGTGCTTTTCTGCCCTTTAATCTTACTGAATAAATAAATGCCGCTGCGTATGACAAGACTAGGATGATTGGATTTAATAAGAAAACAGTTGTTATTATTACTACTATAAAAAATAAAATATTTAAGATTGGATGGTAGGTGTAAAAAGGGTCTTTATTCATTGAACTCAAACCCAATATCTCTTCCTAAATCGCATGTGTATAACAATTTAACCACATCGCCATCTTTCAAAATATAGTTAGTAGTACCTAGGCTTGGGGATGAGTCGTTAACTGCATACATCCAACCGCTTAATTCTCCACAGTCAAATTCATATAGATTTCCAATTCCTTCTATATAGTTTGAATTGTATATTGGAGTCATAACATATTCCATATGGATCTTATTCTTTTTCATTTCACGAAGGAGCACATTAAATGCTGATTCGCCTTCGTAGAATTCTACCTTCTGAGGTCGAAAAATCCAACCATCTTTAGGGACCAGTTCTAATTTTTCTTGATTCATAACATCCTTTTTATCTAGGAGTGTTTTAACTGAAACAGAAAGCGTCACAAACAAAGGGGACGGTTCTTTTTGTCCCCAATTTTCTTTTGCTGTTGTTTCTGTTGATACTAGTTCGGGTGATGCTGGAGCTTCGGTTCCTGTTGTTTCGGGTGATTCTGTCGGGGTTTCTGATTCTATGGCTTGCTCTGGTTCAACTTGGATTTCTGGATCTACTTCTTCCTCTAATTCTGCTTCTGCTAGCTCCTTATTAGGTTGATTGTCATTGTTTATATCTGTCGTAGGTTGCTCATTCTCGTAGGGGATAGTCTCG
>CAZRXS010000109.1:0-3739 GCA_964604145.1 uncultured Gudongella sp.
ATTGATCGTTGTTGACCTTGAGAAGCATAAGTTTTAGAGTCTTTTCCATTTATTGAAATGCCAAAATCATCCCTATGAGGACCCTTGTTAGTGGTTCCTGTTTCAATATCTTTTTTTCTACACTCTTTAAGTATTTTTAAAAAATAAGTTTCAATTTCTATTAAAGAACGTCCACCTTCGATGCTCCTTAAATACTGAATATCTATATTTTCCATATTCTTTGTAATAACACCATGGTTATTCCTTGCTTCTATTAATAATCTATTAATATAACTTTCTCTTTCTAAAATTATCAAAGATCCAAATCTTGCCATTTGTATATCAAATACTTCGATTAAATCTGGTAGATTGCTCTTGTATCTAATGGATTTTAGTAAATTGTTTCTCTGAACGAGTATTTTATAATACCTATTTAAATTGTAGTAATAAAGAGGTTTAAGCTGCGATATGCTCGTATCAAGGTAGTTTCTCCTTAAATTTGGACCTTCTTTTATAAGTCTTAAATCCTCTGGAGAAAAAACCACAACCTTTAGGCCAGTATTAAGTTCCTTATAGCTTTTAAGCTCAATTTTATTTACCCTTATTCTCTTGGTTTTTTCCCTGTGGAGTTTGATTTCAGTCCATTTTTCAAGCTCTCCAACTTTAAGATTTGCACCAATATAAGCTTCATCTTTTTCAAAGCTAATTATTTCCCTATCCCTGGATGTTCTAAAAGACCTTCCAGTAGAGCATATATAAATTGCCTCTAATAGGTTTGTTTTACCCTGTGCATTTCTACCAATCATTAAATTTATATTTGGATTAAATAGTACACTTAGATTATTGTAATTTCTAAAATTAATTAGTTTTATTCCTTCTATTATCAATAACTACACTCCCTAGTGCAAACAAATGTCCTTAACCATTATATTATATCACAATAAATAAGTGTTCTTCATCTACTATTATTTTATCATTTTTTCTTATTTTTTTGCCTCTTTGCCTTGTAATTTCGCCATTAACTTTAACAAGCCCATCAGCTATCATCATCTTAGCTTGGCCACCAGTTTGAGCCATACCACAAAATTTTAAAAATTGATCTAACTTAATATAATCACTCTCTAATTTTATTTCTTCCACTTTTTTTCCTCCACTTTCACCCTTTAAAAATCGTCCTGAGCTAATCTTACTGGAAGCACAAGATATGTATAATTATCATCATCTGCTCCATTTATAATACAAGGATTTAAACTGCCAACAAAGTTCAAAACTATCTCATCAGAATTAATAATTTTTATTCCTTCTAAAATATACCTAGAATTAAAAGCAATATTTAAGTCCTCACCTTTTGATTTTGCAGGTACTTCTTCGTATACATCTCCCATTTCAGAATTTGACTTTATTACAACTTGTCCATCTTTTATGGATAGCTTGATAAGGTTTGCCTTTTCTTCTTTAGCAAGTAGAGATGCTCTTTCCAAGGCATTTTGAAATCCATTTCTATTTACTCTAATACTGGTATTATGAGTGTTTCTCATTATATCTCTATAGTTAAAGAATTGCCCTCCTAATAGTTTTGAATACATAAGAGTATCTCCAATATTAAAAATAACTTGACCTTGTGAAATAAGGATAACTAGATCTTCCTCACTATCATCTAATATTTTATTTAATTCATTAAGAGTCCTGCCTGGGATTATAATTTTATTATCTAAAGAACAATCTATTTTAGTTTTTTTAAGAGCTAGTCTATATCCATCTAAAGATACAAATGTAATAAAACCATCTTCCATTTCAACTAGTACTCCTGTTAAAGAAGGCCTTGTTTCATCTTGTGTAGTTGCAAAAACAGTTTGCCTAATAGCTGACTTCAATAAATCCTTGCCTATCTTAAATGAATTTTCTTCTATTGTAATAGGAAGATTTGGGTAATCCTCACCAGGATTACCTATTATATTGTACTCTACATTTTGACATTTAATATTTACTCCATTGCCTTTAACCGTAAATTCGATAATATCATTAGGTAATTTTTTTACAATATCTCCAAAAACTCTTGAGTTTAAAACTATTTTGCCTGCTTCTTCCACATCTGCATCAACAAATGTCTCAATGCTAATTTCTAAATCAGTTGCCGTAAGCTTTATTTTATCTTTTTTAGCCTCTAGCAATATCCCATCTAAAATTTGAAGAGTTGATCGCGTAGAAATTCCTCTTTGCGCAAGGTTTATGTGTTTTGTAAGATTTTTCTGTTCGACTTTAAATTTCATTTTTTTGGCCTCCCTATAGAGTAATAGAATAAGAAACTATAGTAGTAATAGTAGTAGGGCTTGTTATTATGTGGATAAGCCTGTTAATCTACCTTAATTGGATATTTTAGTCTATTTAATAACATGTGGATAAGTAGGTTTTCTATTAGACCCTATTCACAGTTATAGGTTTTTTAATTCTTCTATTATATTATCTAATTTAATTTTTAATGAGCTATCAGCTTCTATATCTTTATTAATTTTATCACAAGCATGTATCACAGTAGTGTGATCTCGTCCTCCAAATTCGTCTCCTATCTTAGGCAGAGAAAGATCAGTAAGTTCCCTTGTAAGATACATTGCTATTTGTCTTGGATAAGCTATTGCCCTAGTTCTTTTTTTAGAAACAAAATCATCCATCTTTATGGAAAATTTTTTAGACACCTTATCTTTAATAAGATCAGTTGTTATTTCAACTGGCTTATTACTTGAAACAATATCTTTTAGTACCTCTTCTGCTAGTTCTAAATTTATAGATTTATTAGTTAAAGATGAATAAGCCACCACTCTTATAAGTGCACCTTCTAGCTCTCTTATATTGGAATGTATTCTCTCTGCAATTAATAACATTACATCATCTGGGACCTCAATATTTTCTAAATTGGCTTTTTTTCTTAATATAGCAATTCTCGTTTCTAAATCAGGCGTCTGAATATCGGTAATAAGTCCCCATTCAAATCTTGACCTTAGTCTATCCTCAAGAGTTGGAATTTCTTTTGGAGGTCTATCACTTGATATTATTATCTGCTTATTAGCATCATGAAGGGCGTTAAATGTATGGAAAAACTCTTCTTGAGTTCCCTCTTTTCCTGCTATAAATTGGATATCATCAATAAGTAGTACATCAACATTTCTATATTTTTTTCTAAATTCTTCGTTCTTGTACTCTCTAATAGAATTTATAAGTTCATTCGTAAACTTCTCAGATGAGACATAAACAACTTTTGATTTTGGATTTTGACTTAATATATAATGGCCAATGGCATGCATCAAGTGTGTTTTACCTAAGCCTACCCCACCATAAATAAATAATGGATTATAAGCTTGTGCTGGTGCTTCGGAAACTGCAACAGATGCAGCATGAGCAAATTCGTTACTTTTTCCAGTGACAAAGGTGCTAAAGGAGTATTTTGGGTTTAATTTAGATTTACTTAGGGCTCCCGCTGCTTCTTTTTTACTTGTAGAAGCTTCTATAGGTTGAATTTCTTCGCCAGGTATAATAAATTTAATTTTATAGTTTTCTCCAGTAACTTGGGCAATTGAATTTTTAATAAGATTAAAATACCTACCTTCTAGAATACCCTTTGTAAAATCATTTGGAGCGGCTAATATAATCTCATCCTCTACTAAACTGATAGGTTCAATTGATTTTAGCCAGGTATTATAGCTAACTTCAGTAA
This sequence comes from uncultured Gudongella sp., assembly GCA_964604145.1. Lineage (GTDB taxonomy): Bacteria > Bacillota > Clostridia > Tissierellales > Tissierellaceae > Gudongella. Next base: position 3,689 of record CAZRXS010000109.1, read on the forward strand.
GCTCAACTTTTATAAGGCTAAGAACTCCCTCCCATATCAGGTTTAAATTTG
>CAZRXS010000110.1:0-3694 GCA_964604145.1 uncultured Gudongella sp.
TTAAGCAAAGTGTAGCATTAAAAGACCTTGATTTTACAATAGATATGGAAACAGGAACCGGTAAGACCTATGTATATTTAAAAACTATAATGGAGTTAAACAAAGATTATGGCTTTACTAAATTTATCATAGTAGTTCCATCAGTAGCTATTAAAGAAGGAGTTTATAAATCGTTAGAAATTACTAAATCAGGATTTAATGATTTATATGACAATGAGCCTTATGAATACTTTGACTATGATTCAAACAATCTAGAACAAGTTAGAAATTTTGCTACAAGTAATAACATACAGATTATGATTATAAATATACAAGCTTTTAATAAGAATTTTACCAAGACAGGCATGGGGAATATAATTCATAGGGAAAATGATAGGCTTAGTGGGAATAAACCTATAGAATTAATAGCACAGACAAATCCTATAGTAATAATAGATGAGCCCCAATCAGCTATGAGTACTCCCAATGCAAAGAGTGCTGTAAAATCACTAAACCCCTTAGTCATTTTAAGATATTCAGCAACACATAGAGAAAAAGTAAACCTGATGTATAAACTTGATGCCATAGATGCGTATGAGAAAAAGCTAGTTAAACAAATAGAAGTTGCAAGTATCGAAGGAAAAGATGATCAAAATACTCCTTATATAAAATTATTATCTGTTGATAATAAAAAAAGCCCAATTACAGCTAAAGTAGAGATAGATGTAATGGATAGGGGGAGTTTAAAATCAAAAACGGTAACTGTTAGACAAAATGATGATTTATTCGATAAGACAAATGGAAGAGATATATATAGTGGCTATATTATAAATGATATCTATTGCGAAGAGGGAAATGAGTATATAGATTTTACTAGTCAAAGGGATATTATAAGACTTGGAAACTCCATAGGTGGTATAAATGATGATATTATAAAAAGAGCTCAAATAAGAAAGACCATAGAAGAGCATTTAGAGAAAGAATTGAGGCTAAAGAAACAAGGAGTTAAAGTTTTAAGTTTATTTTTTATAGACAAGGTAAAAAATTATAGAGTATATAATAAAGATGGAACCATTTCTAATGGGAAATATGCCAAATGGTTTGAAGAAGAATATAAAGAGCTTTTAAGAAAACCAAAATACAAGAAATTATTTGGGGAAGATTTAGATGTTGAAGAACATATCACAAATTCTCATAATGGCTACTTTGCCAAAGATAATAAAGGTAAGATGAAAGATTCTAAAACTGGAAGTGCAAAAGACGATGAAGATACTTATAGCCTTATAATGAAAGATAAGGAAAAACTTTTAAATTTTAATTCTAAACTTAGATTTATATTTTCGCACTCTGCATTAAAAGAAGGATGGGACAACCCAAATATATTTCAAATATGTACTTTAAATGAAACTCAATCCCCTATAAAGAAAAGACAAGAAATAGGCAGAGGGCTTAGATTGGCTGTAAACCAAGACGGAGAAAGAACAGAAGGTTTTGAGATAAACACACTTACAGTTATGGCAAATGAGTCTTATGAAAACTTTGCTAAATCTCTACAACGAGAATATGAAGAAGATGCAGGAATCAAATTTGGATTTATTAAGAAGCATAGTTTTGCTAATATTAAAGAAGAAAAAGACGGTGAGGAAAAGTTTATTGGAGAAACTAAATCTCAAGAGATTTATGATTATCTAGAAGAAAAAGAATATATAGATAAAAATGGAGAAGCAACATATAGACTTAAAGTTGAGTTAAAAGAAAACTTATTTGAAGTTCCAGAAGAACTTAAAGCATTTGAAGAAGAAATTAAGATTATTTTAGAAAAGATGGTCACAACTCTTAACATTAAAAATGCAGATGATAAAAAAATAGTGAAACCAAATAAAGAAATAATATTATCAGCTGAATTTCAAGATCTATGGGAGAATATCAAATATAAAACCAATTATTCAGTAAGTGTAGATTCTGATAAACTTATTGAACTATGTGTTAAAGATATAAAGGACAATCTTAGGGTTGATAGGGCAAAGATTTACTTTACAAAGGCAAGAGCAGACTTAAGTGGAGCAGGAATATCAGTAAAAGAAGTGGGTAGCAATACAGAAGTTATTGATACCGTTTATGAGGTATTACCAGATATTATAACAACACTTCAAAATGGAACAGATTTAACTCGTGCAACCATAGCCAAGATATTAAATGAGTCAGATACATTTAAAAGTTTTATAAAGAATCCTCAAAAGTATATTGAAGAAATTACTAAGATAATAAATAGGAATAAAAGGCACCTCTTAGTTGATGGAATAAAATACACTAAAATAGGCGATGAGTCTTATAGCTACCAAGAGTTATTTATAGATAAAGAGCTTACAGGTTATCTTTCTAAAAATTTGTATAAAGCCAAACGAGCTACTCATGAATATATAGTTTATGATTCTGATGTAGAAAGAGGTTTTGCAGAAAAGTTTGAAGTAGATGATAAAGTGAAACTATATGCAAAACTGCCATCACCATTTAAGATTAAGACTCCACTAGGAAGCTATAATCCAGACTGGGCAGTGTTAATAGAAGATGATATGGAAGAAAGGCTATATTTTGTAATAGAAAGCAAAGGGAGTATAAGTAGAGGGGATTTAAGACCTTTAGAAGAAGCTAAAATAAAATGTGCAAAAGAACATTTTATAGCCCTAAATACACAAGTAGTATTCGAAGAACACGCTGATGTAAATAAATTTTTGGGAAATATACACTAGAAAAACATTTATGGATGCTGGAAATAAAAGTCATTAGAAAAATATACTAGATTAGTTGAAATTTCAAGTATCCAAATATAGACTAGCATACAAGCGTAGAAAGAATTCCTTAAAATAGTTAGATAAGTACTTTAAATAACGCTGTATATATGCTATATTACAATAAACAATTAGATAGAGAGGGATTTTTTATGGGCATAAAAATAATGACGGATAGCACTAGTTATATAGATAGAGATCTTAGAGAATCTTTGGATATAGAAATGATACCTCTACTTATTTCATTTCCTGATGAAAGTATAAAAGAAACTGAAATAGATAATAAGGACTTTTATGAAAAAATGGAACAAAAAGGGATACCTGTATCTTCTCAGCCTTCACTGGGAGAGATGTATCAAGCGATGGTACGCATTGTCAACAACGGTGATAGCTTAGTTTGTATTTTTTTATCTTCAGAAATGAGCGGTACTTATAATAGCGCATGTAAAGTTAGGGAAGCGGTAATAGAGGAATATAAAGATGCAAAAATTCATATTATAGATTCAAGATCAAATTCTATGCAGCTGGGATTTGTTACTATAACAGCTGCAAGGGCAGCTAAAGAGGGTAAAAGCATTGATGAAGTCATAAGGATAGCTGAGGAAAATATTAAGAGAGGCAGATTCTTATTTATACCTGATAATTTGGAATACCTTAAAAAAGGTGGCCGGATAGGGGGTGCGGCTGCTTTATTTGGAAAGATGCTTAAGATAATACCAGTCTTAACAGTAAAAGACGGAAAGACTGCTGTATTCGAGAAAGTAAGGACTAAAGTTAAGGCTGTTAAAACCATGGTAGATAAAGTATTTAAAGACAATCTAGAATATAAAATCAAAGAAATAATTGTTCACCATATAAATTGTTACGACCACGCCAAAGAATTAGTTGATAAATTAAAAGAAAAATTAGATATGGAAATTTCGATA
>CAZRXS010000111.1:0-3646 GCA_964604145.1 uncultured Gudongella sp.
TAGACTTTTCTACAGCAGAGATCGTAGAATAATAGCTTAATATAATATGGCAATCCTACGGGGTTGCCTTTTATTTATTATAAATTAAAAGATATGTTAAAATTAAGTTTAATATTCTTTAGAGAGAAGGGCGAATTTGAACATTAAATACAAAAAAACGATGTTGATGACAGCACTTATTCAGATAACAGCAAACTTTCACCATCCTAATACACCAAAGTTATTTACAATGTTAAACTTACCAAGCCATTTATTTGGAACATCTTTTGCTGTAATGATTTTTGTGGTTTTTTTAACATCTCCAATATGGGGAAGTTTGGGAGACAATTACAGTAGAAAAAAAACGCTAGTCTATTCAACTCTTTTTTATGGATTAAGCCAAATAGCTTTTGGTCTATCAACAACTGTTTGGCAAGTGTTGCTTACCCGAGCTATTGCTGGAATATTCAGTGGTGGTTTTTTGGTTGGTCTTATGGCTATGATTGTTGATGTTAGTGAAACAGATAAAAGAGGAGAAAATATAGCATCTTATGCCGCCTTAATAAGCATAAGTCAGGCAACAGGATATCTTATCGGTGGAGTTCTAGGTTATTTACCTGTAAGATATGTATTTTTTATTCAGGGTTTAACTATGGTGGTTGTGAGTTTTTTAATGAGATTTATTTTGGAAGAATCTAACAAATATAAGAAAAACAAAAAAACTAGACCGGAATTTATATGGAATATACTTCAAGATAAAGAAAAATCAAAGGAAATATTTACTCCTTGGATAATAGTGTTTTTAGCTATTACATACTCTGTATTTATAGCTTTTTCAAGCAATAATAATGCTTTTAACTACTATTTAAGAGAAGAGTTAAACTTTGAACCAATTATAAATGGAATATGGAAAGCTACAACAGGGATAATAGGTCTTGTTGCAAATCTTACCATAAATGTATGGATAGTAAGAAATAAAGAGCTTAGAGCATCTCTAAGAGCAGTATTATCTCTAGCCCTATTGGGGGCAACTATGGTATTTTTAAATGATTCAATGTATCCATTTATGATTTGGGCTTTATTTTATTTTACTATGCATACAATATTATTTCCATTACTCCAAAATTTTGCAATGCAGAAAACAGCTCATGGTGCTGGCTTTATGGCTGGGCTATTTAATGCAGTAAAAGCTTTGGGAGAGATGACAGGTTCAAGTGTTGCAGGATTCTCATATGACTTTGGATCAAAGATACCTTTTCTTATTTCAACTATTGCACTCTTTATAGCTGTTATTTTAAGCATAGTTCAATATTTAAATAGAAATAAAGAGAATCGTATTGAAAAGAGTTTAAAGAAAGTATAGAATAAGAATAGAAGCTTTTAGGAGATGATAAAATGATGAATATAAGAAATAAGAGAATGGTAATTTTGGTGATTGTAGCTCTTGTTGCAATCGCTATGGTTGCACCAATGCTTTTAAATGCCTTTTATTAAAAACTCTCAAATTGGGAGTTTTTTTATTGCTAAATTGTGTGCCAAATAGCGATATTTTAAATCTTAAGGGTATAAGAATTTATAAGAGTTAGATAAAAGGAGGATTTTCATTGAAAAATAAATTTAGACTCACAAAAGAACAATTAAAAAGCCAAGATGTACTCTTTGATTTAGATTTTGAAACCACAGCAGATATTGATCCAATAAAGGGGATAATTGGGCAAGAAAGAGGCATTAAAGCTCTAAGATTCGGACTCAGGATGCAAAAAAAGGGTTATAATATATATGTCTCTGGTTTAAGTGGAACAGGTAGGAGTAGTTTTACTTATTCTATTGCAAAGAAATTTGCAAAAAAAAAGAAAGTTCCTCAGGATTGGGTCTATGTATATAATTTTAATCGCAAAGAATCACCTAAAGCTCTTTCCTTTAAAGCTGGGGAGGGGAAAGTTTTTAAAAAAGACCTAGAAGAAACCATTGAAAATTTTAAAAGGATTATCCCGCAGACATTTTCTGGTATTCAATATGAATCTAGAAAAAATGATTTACTCAAGATTTACAATCAAAAGAAAAGCGAATTACTAAAAAAACTAAATGAAAAGTCTGCAAACTATGATTTTGCTTATACTCCTAGTGAACAAGGATTACTTTCTATCCCATTAAAAGATGGCAAACCAATTAATGAAAAAGACTATGATGAGTTAGGCTTAGAAGAACGTGAAAGGCTTATGGGAAAATATGAGGAGCTTAGAATTGCAAGCGTGGAAGAATTCAACAATCTAAGAGAGTTAGATGAAAAACTAAGCGATGATATTACTCAACTTGAACAGAATGTTGTTCAAGAAGTAATACAATACGATATTAGAAAGCTTTTAGATAGATATGGTGAGAGGGCAGCTACTGCAATTTATATAAATGAATTGGAGAAGGATATCCTTGATAATATAGATAACTTTAAAAGGGATCAAAAGGGACAAAATATGTCATTTTTTGGAATAGCCCAAGGGGCTGACGATAGTTTCTTTTTACGATATAAGGTAAATCTATTTATAGATAATAGCCAACTGGAGTCTGCACCAATTATAAATGAGTCGAATCCAGTATACAATAATATAATGGGGCATATAGAATATAAAAGCCAAATGGGCATACTAACTACTGATTTTACACAAATTAAGCCAGGTTCACTGCATCAGGCCAACGGTGGTTACATTATATTTCAAATGAGAGAGATACTTAACAACCCAATATCTTGGGAAATGTTAAAAAGAAGCTTAAAGACTGATGAAATAAATATTGAGAATTTTAATCGTCTCTCAGGTATGGCAATAACTTCATCCCTTAAACCAGAACCAATACCTCTAGATGTTAAGGTAATAATTATTGGGGATGAGTACACTTATAGTCTGCTTTATAACTATGATGATGATTTTAGAAAGTTATTTAAAGTTATGGCAGATTTTGATACAATAATGGATAAAAGCAAAGAAAATATCAATAGAATGGCAGAGTTTATTGCAATCTCAGCTGAAGAAAATAAAATAAGGCATTTTGATAAAAGAGCAGTCGCTAGGATAGTAGACTACAGTACTAGGTTAGCAGATAATCAGCATAAGCTTAGTACTCAGTTTAATCACATAATAGAAGTTTTATTTGAAGCTGATTTTTGGGCTGGGGAAGAAAATTTAGAGATTGTAGAAGAAAGACATATTAAAAAAGCAATTGAAGAAAAGGTGTACAGATCTAATAAATACGAGGAAAGATTAAACGAGATGTTTATAGATGGCACTCTTCTTATAGATATTGAAGGATACGAAATTGGCCAGATAAATGGTCTTGCTGTTATGGGAACAGGAGAGTATGCTTTTGGAAAGCCAAGTAGGATAACAGCCTCGGTATATGCTGGAGAAGAGGGCATTATAAATATAGAAAGAGAGGCTAAACAAAGTGGCAGGATTCACGATAAGGGTGTATTTATATTAAGTGGATACTTGGGTCAGAAGTATGCTAAAAAAGACCCACTTGGACTTACAATAGGTATTGGCTTTGAACAGAGTTATTCATTTATAGATGGGGATAGTGCATCGAGCACAGAACTTTATGCTATCCTTTCATCAATTGCTGAAGTTCCAATTAAGCAGTTTTTAGCTGTTACAGGATCTGTAAATCAAAAGGG
>CAZRXS010000112.1:0-3599 GCA_964604145.1 uncultured Gudongella sp.
ATGATAAGATAGTTGAGGGAATGAAGAGATTAGCAGATGTAATAAAAGAGGCGTTAGAAGTAAAAATTATTGTATAAATTTCTTATGAATCTCTCAGGGAAAATTCCTGAGAGATTTTTGACTTGCACCTACCCCCTCCTCTATGGTATAATTTCCTAGTATTCCTTGCTCTGTTATATAAGACAGAGCCGATAGTCCACAAGGAGGTGAAATTAAATGAGAAAATATGAGGCAATGATAATCTTTTACCCAAATCTTGAAGAAGAAAAAAGAAACGCTTTATTGGAAAGATTTAAAAAAATCATTGAAACAGGAGGAAGCATTACAACACTTGATGAGTGGGGTATGAGAAAGCTAGCTTACCTAATTGATGATTTAGCAGAAGGATATTATGTATTAATTAACTTTGAATCAAATCCAGAAGTTATTAGTGAATTCGATAGAATAGCTAAAATTTCAGACGGCATTATGAGGCACATGATCACTAGAGAAGAAGAATAATCTAAGGATGGTGAATTTAATGAATAATGTTTCTTTAATAGGTAGGCTGACCAGAGATCCAGAATTAAGATATATTCCAAATTCGGGTACGGCAGTATCCACATTTACTTTAGCGGTTGATAAAAATCTTTCAAAAGATAAAAAAGCTGAAATGGAGTCAAGAAATCAGCCTACAGCTGATTTTATTAGAATTGTTGTTTGGGGAAAGACAGCTGAAAACTGTGCAAACTATTTAAACAAAGGGAAACTAGTTGGTGTAAACGGTAGAATTCAAACAGGTAGCTACGATGATAAAGATGGCAAAAGAGTATATACTACAGAAGTGGTAGCTAATAATGTAGAATTTCTAGAGTGGGGAGATTCAGCTAATAAATCACCCCAAAATACAAATGACAACGACTTTCCTGATGTAGGTGGTTTCCATCCAACTGATAATGATGATATTCCATTCTAATTAAGGAGGGAAAAAGATGCAAAGAAGATTTAAACCTAGAAAAAAAGTGTGTAGTTTTTGTGCAGACAAATCCTCACATATTGACTATAAAGATATTAGCAAACTTAAAAAGCATATAACTGATAGAGGAAAAATACTTCCAAGAAGAGTTTCAGGAACATGCTCAAAGCACCAAAGAGAACTTACAATTGCTATAAAAAGAGCAAGACAAGTTGCATTATTGCCATATAGCGCAGAATAAGAGAGGATAACCTCTCTTTTTTTTTACCTAAAAAGCTAAGAAAAAAGGCTAAAAAAGACAGAATAAGCTATCCTTTCAATTTAGGCGAGTATATAATATAATGAATAGGTACAGACAATATGGAACAGAGCAAAATGAGGTGAAATTCTTGAATAGTGAGAATAAATGGATTCAGCCTATAATTGAGGGGGCAGGGGTAATTGCACTAACAGCTTTATTGGGGATTGTTATATTTTCGTATTTGCCTTTTTTAATTATACTCTATCCATTGGGATTTATTATATATGGAGTAAAATACGGAGTAAACTATGGGGTGATAGTATCTCTAGTAACTGCTCTTATTTTGGGAATAATTGAAAATATAACAAATACTTATGTTTTAATAATACTATTTACGCCACTTATAATTACTATGATTTACAGTATGAAAAAGAGAAGAAGACCTTTGGAAACCCTTTTAACATCTGCTTTGGCATTTTTTGCAAGTGCATTGCTACTATTTTTTTTAGCAGACAGCCTAAGAGGTCTTAGTATAGTAAATGAATTGGAACAAAGTTTTAAAGAAACATTGTTTTTACAAGTAGATATGCTAAAACAAATGGGGCTTAGCAACTATGAAGTTGATAAGGCGAGGATTTTGCTGCAAGATGGTTATAATTACATTATACTTATACTGCCATCTATCCTTATGATTCTAGCTTTAGTTATCAGTTATTTAAATTATATAATATCCGTGTACTTACTTAGGATTTTAGGAATAGGTGTATTAGCTATGCCATGGCTTCATAAATTTTCTGCACCAAATAACTTTGCATTAGGGGCCCTTGTAATGTTTTTGGGAGCCTTTTTAATGAGAAGAATAGACCCTAAGTACTATGAAACCATTTCAATTAACTTAATCGTATTGATAGGGCTTGTTTTTATATTGCAAGGCTTGGCAGTTGTGGATTTTTATCTTATTAAATGGAAACAAAATAAATTTATAAGGTTTTTAACCATAGCCCTAAGTGTTTTTTTAACTCCTGTTTTAACAGTGGTATCGTTAATAGGTGGTATTGATCTTGTTTTTGACTTTAGGAAGATTAGAAGAAGAAAGACAAAATAGTTTAGGAGGTAACTATGAAGGATAAATTATTCACATGGTCAGATATAAAACTATATCTAGTGGTGATGGCTTTAATGATTGTTGTTGTAGCTTTTTTTCAACCGATAGTAGCCTTTATTCTAGCTTTGATCCTTGCTTATATTTTATATTATAGCAAGCAAAAAATCGATCAAAAGAAAAATGATTTGAATAGATATATTGAAGGACTAGCTCACGATTTTGACTCAGCAACTAAGCATGCAATATTTAATATGCCATTTCCAATTGTCTTTATAGACGATGATGGACTAATCTCTTGGTATAACACACCATTTTTGGCCCTAGTAGAAGAAGATGATTTAATCAATAAATCTATAAGTGAACTTATTCCAAACTTTAACTTAACTGAGATGAAAAAAAAGAGCGAAAATGAGTATTTAGACATTGATTATATGGAAAAAAGCTTTAATGTCTATCCAAATTTCTTAACAGATAAGATAAGTACAGGTACTGGTAAATTAACGGTGCTTTATTGGGTAGATGATACTGAATATGAAGATTTAAGAAAAACATGTACTAGGGAAAAGCCAGTAGTAATTTTAGTGGATGTAGATAATTATGACGATGTTAAAAACTCTACTCCAGATACTCATAGACCCATAGTTTTAGCGGAAATAGATCAGATTATAAACGGATATTTTAGTCAATATGGTGGGTTAGTAAGAAAGTTTGAAAATGATAAATTTTTAGTAGTAATGAATCAAGGAGGACTTGAAACTATTAAGTCCAAGAAATTTGATCTATTAGATCAAATAAGAGATGTAGATATGGGAAATACGATTCCAATAACCTTAAGCATTGGAGCTTGTCAGTCAGAAGGGTCTCTTTTGGAATCCTATGTAAATGCAAATGCTGCAGTAGATATTGCTTTAGGTAGAGGAGGAGACCAGGCTGTAGTAAATAATGGTAGCACTTTTGATTTTTATGGTGGCAAATCCAAAGCTCTTGAGAAGAGAAATAAGGTAAAGGCAAGGGTTATTGGGGATGCTCTAAGGCAATTAATAGATCAAAGTGAACAAGTATTTGTAATGGGCCATAAAAATCCAGATATGGATTCGATAGGTTCAAGTGTTGGAGTTATGAGGGCTATAGACAATAGAGATAAAGCAGCATATTTAGTATTAAATAGCATAAATCCATCAATTAGAAATCTTATGGAAAGAATGAACACTCATAGCCCAGATATGCTAGAGAGGGTTATTAATAGTGAAGAGGCTTTAAATATAGCAACTAAAGATTCGCTATTAATAGTGGTTGAT
>CAZRXS010000113.1:0-3576 GCA_964604145.1 uncultured Gudongella sp.
TATTCTACTTAGACGCCGTTAATTTAATATTATTACACCATTCACTAAGCATTTTTTGAAACATTAAAGGATCTAAGTTTACTTTGAATAATAGTGTTTTTTTGAGTGTAATGCTTGTCTAAAATCCTTTTTTCTGTCCTTCCCAAGGAGGTTCTTTGCCTTCCATAAATTCGTAAACTCCTGGACCTTTAAGTGTTTTTAATCTCCAAATTCCATATATATATGTCAGAATAAGAACTGTAAAAGTTGCTGGAAATCCTAATAATATATTTGCCAAACCCACATCCACTATACTTGCTCTTCTTAATAGCATAATTTGGAGTATCATTCTAGCTAGAAAAAGCAAGCCCCAGGCTATTGTAACTTCTGTATATGCTGGTTTTATATCTTTTCTTAAAAACCACTCAAAAGTCCAACCCCTTGTAATATGGCTCCCCACTGCAGCCATAGGCTTTCCTATTATTAAACTTACAGTAGCTATTAAGAAAAAAAAGCCACTTGTAATAACTCTAGGTAGAAAATAATTGGCTGCATTCCCAGCTAGATATGCAAATCCCGAAGCAATAATTACTCCCAGCATCCCCCCCAAAGCATATATATATCTCTCCTTTTCTATAATCCTCTTTATAGCTAATATTACAGCCAGAGATAAGGCGAGTATTATTCCCCACTTTAGGCCAAAAAACCTATTGCCTATAACATAAGCAATAGGTGGGAAAATTGCATCAATCGTTTTTCCTTTGGCAATTTTTTTCAATTCATCTACTAAATCAGTTGTTATTCCTTTCACAATTTCACCTTCTCTGCTATTATCCTTTTGGAGGCATTGGTATAAATTTACTTGTTTTTCTAGAATACTCAGGCCACTGTGGATGGTCTTTGTATTTTTTCTCAAGCAATGGTACTCCTGATACAAACAACAACAAATAGGTTATCAAAATTGGACTAATAATGGTTGGGAATATTCCGCCTACACTAAAAGCAATTAGAAAAATTCCCCACCACATTGTAGCTTCTCCAAAGTAATTAGGGTGTCTTGTGTACTTCCATAAACCAGACTTCATAAGCTTTCCTTTGTTATCTGCTTGGCTTACAAATGCTTTTAGCTGGGCATCTCCCACGACTTCAAAGAAATAACCAATAATCCATATAGCAAGTCCTATGAAATCTAATAAATAGAGTCCTTCTTGACTGCTAAAATTAACTATAAATATTGGAATTGAAATAATAAAAAGAAGTAACATTTGACTCATATAAACTTTTAAATAAGCTGTCAGATAAACATTCTTACCTGCTTTTGTCCATCGTTCTCTCATAGCAACATATCTGTAGTCCTCTTTCTTGCCCCAATTTCTTTTAAATAAGTGATAGGCTAATCTTAAGCCCCACAATACTACCAAGAGCGTTACTATCGTACTTCTTATAGTCCATACAGGGGAAACTAAATAACTTGTAACTGCTAAAACCACAAATCCTGATCCCCAAGCTATATCAATCAAGCCATTGTTCTTTTGTGATTGACCAACGGCAAATGCAATATTAAAAAATATAAATACTGCTATCATAGTGTAAATATATAAATTCATAGATACTCCTCCTTATTCGCTTATTAAAGCTACCGCAACACTTCCTATACCTGCACTCATAGCGACTATACTTGATATTTCCATAATATATTCTGGCTCTTTGCCTGTTATTTTCTTAATACTTTCAACAAACTCCTTGGCTCTATCCAAACTATTGGCATGAACTACTGCATATCTTGATACACCTGAATTATTAGCTACTTCTTCTACTAAAGAAAATATCTTTTGCGTATTTGACCATACAGAAAAAGACTTGCCAATTATGCTTCCATCGCCCCCCTTATCGATTGATACTACAGGCTTAAAATTTAAAGCTCCAGCAACCATTCCAGTTGCTCTACCAATTCTCCCTGATTTAATCATATATTTTAAATCTAGAACGCTTACATATATTTCACTCTTTTCAATAACAGAATTTATCTTTTCTACTACTGTTTCAAAAGAATCTCCCTCATCTATATATTCAGCTGCTTCTAAAACAATTAAGCCTTGCGCTCCTGAATTTCTCTTTGAATCAATTAGGGCTATTTTATCTTTTGATAAATCCAAGTTGCTAATAGCATTTTTGAAAGTATTATATGTTCCACTCATTTTACTTGATACTGTAATAGCTATTACATTGTCGTAATGGTTAGCCAGCTCACTAATATAGTTTTCTACCATTTTTATACTAGGCTGTGATGAACTTGGATATACTTCTATTTCATCCATAATATTATAGAATTCACTTGAAGTAATTGTCCTTTTATCTAGATAATTGCTACCTTCTATTATTAAATTTAAAGGTATTAAATGAATCTGATACTTGTCCATTAACTCTTTTGGTAGATCTGCAATTGAATCAGTTATCAATGCAATATTGTACTTCCTATCGTGTAATGATTCAAATTGTCTTAGCATATCATCAGATTTTTGCTGAATTATCTTCCCATGTTTTCTTAAAGTTTTAAAAATCTCCTCTGGTTTGGATGTATGAATATGAACTCTTAGCTTATCTTTATTTCCAGCTATAACCATTGAATCTCCAAACTCTAAAAGCTCTGCTTTTATAAAGGCAGTATCTAAGTCTTTGCCTTTTATCAGTGCTTCTGTACAATATCTATTTGTAAGATCTATATTTTCTAGCATATGGAATTCTTCATCATAATGAACTATTATTTCTTTATTATTGAAAATAGCAATTTCTCTTGTAGTTACAAATTTAAGAAAACCTTCTAAAAAGTGTACAAAGCCTTTTGCTCCTGAATCCACAACCTGTGCATCTCTAAGGATCTTTAGTTTTAAAGGTGTATCCCTTAATGATTGCATGGCTACTTCTAAAGATAGGGTCATTGCCTCAATAAAATCTGTGGATTTTTGACCATATTCTGCCATTGCAAGTGCCCAATCTTTCATAACGGTTATCATAGTTCCTTCTACTGGATCTGCAATGGACTTGTAGGCGTATTCAACTGCTTTTCCTGCTGAGGTTGAAAATGAATTTAAATCAATATTTTCCTTATCATTTAACTCCATATATAAACCATTTATATACTGTGCGAATATAATACCTGAATTTCCCCTTGCGCCATCAATTGCTGCATCTGCAATAGACTTCATTGTCTGCTTAGCAGAATCATTTTTAGTTGCATTCTCTACAATAGTATACATTGTAAATGCTAAATTTGATCCTGTATCTCCATCAGGAACAGGGAATACATTAATTCTATTTAGTTCAGCTTTTTGTTCTATTACTTCCAGTGCCCCAGATAAAAAAGCATGATATATATTTTCCCCTGTAAGTTCAGTTAATACCATATAATCACTCCCTGATTTAAATTTAAATTCCTAAAGCTCTAAGTATAATAAAGCTTATGGAACTTGTTGCACTACATAATACTGTTCCCCATGTTATATCAATTGCAGTAATAAAAATTGGCCAATCCTTTAACGTAGCTAAATTAGTCATATCATAAGTTGCATATGTTATTAATCCAAAGAATCCTCCAAC
>CAZRXS010000114.1:0-3557 GCA_964604145.1 uncultured Gudongella sp.
ATATAATTAGCAAATCAGTCACATTAATAATACCAGCAATAATAATTATTTTAACTGGGATTATTCAAAATAATTATCTAGATATACCCATATTAGAAGAGCAGTTACAAGAAAATATAAAAGATGAGAGTGTATAAATATCAGTTAGAAAATGAGATTTAGATTAAGGAAAACATAATATTTTTCTTTAAATTGCTCACTTAGATTAGTTAAAGTTTGCTATTTAATTATTTTTTTTATTGAAAGATTATACTGCTACTCTTTATGATATTTATTAGAAAGGATGGGCTTTATGATAGATTTATTAATTGAAAAAATTGAGAAAACAGAAAACCCAACAGTGGTAGGTTTGGATCCAAGGCTAGAGTATATCCCAGTGCATTTAAAAAAAGATGCTTTTGACTTATATGGGAAAACTCCAAAAGCAGTTGCAAGAGTTTTTCTTGACTTTAACAAAGCTATAATAGATGCCGTTTGGGATATTGTGCCAGCAGTAAAACCACAAATTGCCATGTATGAACAATATGGTGTAGAAGGTATACAGGCTTATATTGATACTATAAATTATGCTAAAAGCAAAAATTTAATTGTAATAGGAGATATTAAAAGAAGTGATATAGCATCCACTGCCCAGTCATATTCTCATGGTCATATTGGAAGAGTATCAATTGAAGATAAGGAATACACAATATTTGATCAAGATTTTATAACATTAAATCCCTATTTAGGTTTTGACTCGGTAGAGCCTTATATAAAAGATTGCAAAAAGTATAATAGAGGGTTATTTATATTAGTAAAGACCTCTAATCCAAATAGTGGCCAGATTCAAGATTTGGATATTGGTGGGGAAAAGGTATATGAAAGAGTAGGGAAACTTGTTTCACAATGGGGAGAAGACCTTATTGGAGAGAATGGATATAGCTCTATTGCAGCTGTAGTGGGTGCAACTTATCCAGAACAAGGAGCTAAGTTGAGGAATTTAATGCCTTATACCTTCTTCTTAGTACCTGGCTACGGAGCACAGGGCGCTAGTGCACTTGATCTAAAAGCTTGCTTTGATAAAGATGGATTAGGAGCAATCGTCAATTCCTCTAGAGGTATTATTGCAGCTTATAAAAATGAAAAATATAAAAATAGTTTTAGTGAAAAAGAGTTTGCATTTGCTGCTAGAAAAGCTGCATTAGACATGAAAGCTGATATTCAAACTGTATTAGTATAATAATAGCTAAAGACTAGGAGTTGAGAAAATGTCAGAAGGTACCTATAAAAGCAGATTAACAGCAGAATTATTAGAAAATAAAGAAATTTTTACTGGAATATACAAGATGATAGTTCCTGCTATTAGTATTGCCAAAAACGCAAAAGCTGGTCAATTTGTAAATCTTTATTGTAAAGATGGTTCAAGACTATTGCCAAGGCCAATTAGTATTTGTGAAATAAATAAAGAATTTGGATATTTAGTATTTGTATATGCTGTAGTGGGCAAAGGAACTAGAGAGTTTTCAAATATAAAAGCGGGAGATAGTATTCAATTACTAGGGCCTTTGGGTAAGGGTTTTAATATTGATAATAATGTAAAAGAACATATATTAGTAGGAGGTGGAGTAGGTATTCCTCCGTTATTAGAACTTGTTAAAAATTTAGAAGGTGATAAAAAAGCTTACTTAGGTTTTAGTACAGGTAATTACCTTATCGAAGAATTTAAAAAATATGGAGCTGAAGTTTTTATAGCTACCGATGATGGAAGTTTTGGGAAAAAAGGAACAGTGGTCGACCTACTTAAAGAACAAAATATAGGTGGTCAGATGATTTATGCTTGTGGTCCAAAAGCAATGTTAAGAGCTGTTTCAGATTTCGCAAGAGAAAATAATATATCAGCCCAAGTATCACTAGAAGAGAGGATGGCGTGTGGCATAGGAACTTGTGTAGGTTGTGTAGTTAAAATAAAGAAAGATAACAACTGGGAGTATAGAAAAGTATGCGTAGATGGACCTGTATTTTTAAGTGAGGAGATTTTATGGGATGAATAATAGAGAAGATATTAAACTTAAAATTAATATTGGGGGAGTAGAACTTAAGAATCCTGTAATGACTGCCTCAGGAACTTTTGCAGCTGGAAGAGAATATTCTGAGTATATTGATTTAAGTAGGCTTGGTGCAGTGGTTGTTAAGGGAATATCTGCAGAGCCATGGCAAGGAAATCCTCCACCTAGAATTGCAGAAACTTATGGTGGCATGCTAAATAGCATAGGTTTACAAAACTTAGGAGCAGAACATTTTATAAGAGAAGATATACAATTTTTAAGAGAATTTGACACTAAAATAGTAGTTAATATAATTGGTAGAACAATTGAAGAATACTGCCAAGTAGCAGAAATACTTCAAGATGCTGATATTGACTTGGTGGAGTTAAATATATCTTGTCCTAATTTAAAAAAGGGAGGAGTGTCTTTTGGAACTAACCCTTCTAATGTTGCAGAAGTTACTAAAGAAGTAAAAAAATATCTAAAGCAACCTCTTATAGTTAAATTAAGTCCCAATGTTTCAGATATAGTCCAAATTGCAAAAGCAGCTGAAGCAGAAGGAGCTGATGCAATTTCTATGATAAATACGCTTTTAGGAATGGCTATAGATATTCATGGTAAAAAACCCGTGTTAGCTAATGTAACTGGAGGGCTTTCTGGACCATGTATCAAGCCAGTGGCTTTAAGGATGGTTTATCAGAGTTTTAAAGAGATATCTGTTCCAATAATAGGAATGGGTGGAATAATGAACTCAGATGATGCTATAGAGTTTATTATGGCGGGAGCAACTGGCGTTGCGATAGGGACAGCTAATTTTATAAATCCTAGAGCTACTATTGATGTATTAGATGGGATTTTAAACTATTGTGAGAAATACAATATTAAAGATATAATGGACATACGAGGAATTATTTAGGGGGTAAATTTAAAATGTCAATGCAAGAAAGAGCTGAAGAAATATTTAAGAAAATAAATGTACTACAAGAAGGACATTTTTTATTCACATCAGGTAGACATGGAAGCACTTATATGCAGTGTGCAAGGATATTAGAATATCCTAACTACACTGTAGAGTTATCTACATATCTAGCTGACGCCTTTAGAGGCGACAATATTGATGTGGTAATAGGCCCTGCTATGGGAGGTATTATTTTTGCATATGAAATTGCTAGACAATTAGGAGTAAAAAATCTTTTTACGGAAAGAGAAGATGGAAAGATGACTCTAAGAAGAGGTTACCAAATCCCAAAAGGCTCAAGGGTTTTAATAGCAGAGGATGTAATTACAACAGGTGGGTCTGTTCGAGAAGTTATTGATGTGGTTAAAGAACAAGGTGGAGAATTGGCAGGTGTTGCAATTTTAGTTGATCGTACAAATGGGAAAATCGATTTTGGTTGTAAGATGAAAGCAGTTTATAGTGCCGAAATTGTCTCATATGACCCTGAAGATTGCCCAATTTGCAAGGAAAATAAGATTCCTCTTGTAAAACTAGGAAGTAGAAAAATGCTGTAATTGGGCTGTAATTGAGCAAAA
>CAZRXS010000115.1:0-3546 GCA_964604145.1 uncultured Gudongella sp.
CTTTCTCACCATCAGTTATCTTCTCCATACTTTCTATTAACTTCATTAAGATGCCCGGCATTGCATGGACATACAGTGGCATAAATATTAAAATAGTGTCAAATTCCTTCATATACCTAGCAATTTGTTTGCTCTCTTCCTTTACTAGATAACAGATCTGGTAAGAAGTTTTCATCTCAGTTACAAATTTTTCAATAAATATTTCTGTATTTCCATTTTTACCCTTAGGGGATCCGTTAATAATTAATATTCTCATCTTTACACCACCTGGTAAGAAAATTGAGTTATCGGTCTTATTTCACATTTACAATTAAAGTGGTAGAAGGTTCTAAGAATGTAGTCCTCATATATTTCTCTATCTTCCAAAGATAGAAAGTTGCCTTCATAATAAAACTCTACTTCAGGGTACTTATCATATCTTGGTACATGCATAGATTCTCCTGTTTTATATGTTATGTATGGCAGGAAATGAGGAATCATTCGATCAAATAATGATTTCAGATTACCACTAACAAATCCTTGTGAGACCTTTGAGAATATAATAACTTTATCAGCATCCAAATATTCCTTATAGAATCCATCTAAATCTTTATGGATGCATCTTCCTGGAGTTTTAAGCCAGCAAGACCAACATCCAATACAATCTTTTACTGATATTTTACTTAAATCAAGCATATATTGACTAGGTATATCAAATTCACCACATTCTCGTATAACTACTATTTTCATTTCAAATTCTCCTCTTTGTTTTTAATATGCTATATTTTCCTTTGCCCCACTTCCGCTAATAAAATCATGGTTCATGATAGTACAATTCAAATTGTAACTTGAAAAACTAATGGAGGCTTATTTAAAAATTTTTGTTCAAGGGTAGTTGCGTTCAAATTCATTAAATCCACATGATGCGTAGAAAGCTCCAGTCCTATCACCGTAAGAACCAACATAAGCCTTTTTTGCACCTAATATTTTTAATCGCTTTAACCCTTCCAAAAGTACAATTCTTCCAAGCCCTTTACCTTGATGTTCTGGAAGAGTTGCCATTGGTTCAACATAAGAAGCTTTTGTATTTGGGTTAAACCACATAGTGCCACAAGCTGCTACTTCTCCATTTTTATATACCACGACAATATCAAGCATCGGATTGTATAAGGATGCACTTTGCATTGAACGGTATAGATCAAGTGGTAGACCCGAGGAGTTGAATGCTTTTACTATTGTATTACATTTACTTTATACATCTTCAAATATATCTAAAGATGAAATTGAATATTCAGTTGGAAGTATAAAATTTTCCACTTCATCTAAATCATGCCATCTTAAATATTCAAAATAATCATTTTGCTTATAACCTCTTCTAGATGCTAGTTTTCTCTTTATTTCATCATTCTCATTAATCCACAATTCAATTGTTCTAACACCTTCTTCATCCACAAAGCTTAGGTTTTCTTCAGACCAAAGAATCATAGTTTCAATTAACTCTGGGTAATTTGGATGACGCTGAATAAAAACGCTACCCTTGTCTTCATAAGAAACGACTCCGACAATTTTATCATTATCTTCCCAAATTTGAATTGACTTTGTCCAATAGTCATTTCCACCCATCAAGTGTAATGGATGTATAAAATAAGCTGCGTATTGCCATCTTGCTGTGCTCCAGTTAATTTGGTCTTTACTAAGTAGATAGGTTTCATTTAAAAAATCTGATATAGAGTGCAAATCTTCTGTACCTTTATAAGCTCTAGAAATAATCATAAATTTTTCTCCTTTAAATTCGTTTTTTAATACATTTAATTTTAGAATGTAATACTAATAGCACAAAGGATTGCCCTCTGCTTATGCTACTAAAACAGTATAGGCATAAGTATAACCTGCATAAAGACATGGGCTGCTGCATGGGCTAGCATGGAATAGGATAATCCTTTTTTCCAATATAAGTATCCAAAACCTAAGCCTCCAACTCCGTTTAAAAGAAAAGCTCTTATCAATATAGGTGTAGATAACCCTATTGTCTGTGCTGTAAAAGGAATATGTCCAGCTGCAAATAAAACGGCTGCAAGCACAATCGCTGATATATAAATCCAACTTGGTATATTCAAATAATCATATGATTTTGCAAATACTTTCCACAGTATAAGAACAAATAGGGACATTACTAGCAACCGAAGCAATATTTCTTCGATTATTCCTCCATATAGTATTCCTGTAATAAAATACACTGGAGAAAATACGTACTCTGTTGTATCTATTGGAAGATAACTAGCAAATACAAGCCTATCTGAACCGGTTATTATCAGCCCAGTAAAAAAACCAATTGCAACTGCCATTATCATAGCTTTTTTATCATATTTAAAGTTTAGCTTTAGATTAACTCTTTTGGCTAATTTCAAGCCAATAAAGCTAGCTGCAAAAGTAAGTAAGGTACCTTGTATTGCTGCGATAGGCACAAGTGCTTCCAAGGAACCAAATTGATCAATTATTTGTTGTTCCATAGGCTCAGAAAACATGGAAATTTGATAGATCCCCACAAATATACTCCCTATAAGACCTATAAGTGAAAAAGCTAAGCTAATTTTCATATCTTTACTTTGTAGTATCTTTTTCATTTTAGTTACCTCCTCCTTGATTTAAAAGCTACTTCGGGTGTTTGAAGAAAGTTTATCTTATAAGCTGGATGTACCTTTTTTATTATTATATAAATATTCATAATGGCCAAAATACCAAATACAATACTTACAGATAGAGAAGAAATTCCTAAACCCTTTGTAATACCGTTCATATCTCCCCCACCAACATATCTATGTATAAGAGACATATAAATGGGATCAAGGACTAATAGTATTACTGTAATATAGTATAAGGCAATTTTAATCATCTTATTACTCAACATAAAGATTTGAGGCATTATAATTACTAGGATATAGCCACAAACAATAGTTATAAGGCTACTAAGTCCTGAAAATAAAGCTAAGGATAAACCTCTAGGTAGGTCTTTAATCATAATTTCTATACCAGCAAGTCCAACAATTCGAATAGAATCAAAATTATTGGTTAAGATAGCTTGAATAAAATGAGTTCCTTCATGTATTACATAATATATTATAATTGCGATAACAATACCCATCCATAACTTGAAACTTTTCCTTAACTTATTATTCATTCTCTCCTCCATTACTACTATTTATCTTCTACTAAATGAATGGCTATTCTTAGTATTGTTTGAAAGTCTCAACAATTGCAAATTTGTACCAATAACATGTATATTCATATTCTTTTTTTAAAACCCAGTTTTTCTGCCATAAGTTTTGAACCTATATTATCTGCACTACAGTCCCAATGATCAAGCCTCTGGAAACTTATTATTCTTAATTAAATTGTCCATTTTATAATATTTATTTTTGCTTAGTTCTGTTATCATAATATTCTTATCAACTCTAACTAACTTATCTTAAATAATTCTATCTATCAGATTATCAATAAAATAATCCCTTTGCTCTTCATCAAAAAAATCCAATCCTGCATCAGCTTTTATTGTGTTATTTCTTAAAA
>CAZRXS010000116.1:0-3488 GCA_964604145.1 uncultured Gudongella sp.
CTCTTCTACTGTGTTGTAGAGGTTTTCTTTGGATGTTTTTACTATTGAATTTAGTATTCTGCATAGTTCGGAGCAATTGTGGAGGTAGTTAGTGTATTTGTTTCTATCTACATACTTAGAATCCATAAGTAGCCTTATCCAATATTCAGTTTCATTTGCTTCTTTTAAAGCTATATTCATCTTTGATATAAAATCTTTCCTGCTTTGTGCTCTTACACCTTCAGCCACATTTGCTCCTATACTTGTGCCTGATCTTAAGAGTTGTTTTGAAAGTACATATTCATTGCTATTAGATAATTTCTTATACAAGTCTATTGTCTCAAGAGCAAATGAATACGACTTCTTTTCAATTATATTTTCCTTCATATCATTCCTCATTTCATTGTGATTTGTGAATTGTGATTTTTTAATTGTCTTTTAGTAATTTTATAGCTCGCTCCAACTGTTGGTCTTTGTCTTTTGTGTTTTCTACTTCTATATCTGGTTGGATGCCTATTCCGTGGATGCTGGTGTAGTTTGGGGTTAGGTATTCTGCTGTTGTTAGTTTTATTAGGCCTCCATTTAATAGGGGGATCATATTTTGGATTATTCCTTTGCCGTATGTCTTCTTTCCTATTATAGTACCTGCTTTTCTGTCTTTTATTGCTCCTGCTAGGATTTCTGATGCTGAGGCACTTCTTTCATTTATTAATAATACCAAGTCTTTATTTGGATGTGAGACAGTTGAAAAATATGAAACTGGACTTGTATTTTTTTCTTTTACATGGACTACTGGACCTTTTTCTACAAATAGGCTGCTAATCGCTACTGCTTGGTCAAATAATCCTCCGGGGTTATTTCTTACATCTAGGATTATCTTGCTTATTTTTTCTGTTTGGAAATAGTATAGAGCTTTTTTTACTTCTTCTGTTGAGCTTTTGCTAAATTCGCTTAATTTAATGTATCCTATATCATCTGATATCTTTTCGTATTTAACTGGGTTTATCGTTACTTCTTTTCTAGTTATTTCAAAGTTTAGCTTCTTATCTTTTCTTAGGATTTCTAGTTTTACCTTGCTTCCTTCTTCTCCCTTTATTCGCTTTGAAGCTTCATCTAATGTCATATCTTTTGTGTCTTTGCCATCTATGCTTATAATAATATCATCTGCTTGAAGCCCAGCTTTCTCGGCCTCTGTACCTTCTATTATGCTTATTATCTCTATATAGTCTTCCTCTTTTTGTATATAGATACCGATTCCAGTAAAGTAGCCTAGGATATTCATATATACATCTGCTGCTTCTTCCTTAGTATAGTAGTCACTATATGGGTCTAGTGATCTTAACATTGCTTTTAGCGCTGCTTCTGAAATATTTTTATTTGAAAGTTCAAATGGGTAGCTTTCCTTTATATAGTTATAGGTATCTATTACTAGCTCTATATCTGCTTCTTCTTTGTGGATTTTTATTTCATACAGTGTTAGTGGTGATGCGGATGCAGGCGAAACTCCTGTTAGGATTGATGCTATTATTGCTATTGAAATTAATATTGATAGTAGTTTGTTTTTCATATTGGCCTCCGTTTCTTCAATTTACAAATCACAATTGAAATGCAATTTACAAATCACAATTGAAATGCAATTTGCAAATCACAATTCACAAATCACAATTGAAGGATTAAAGGATTAAAAGAAAGATCCTCACGCTTCGCTCAGGATGACAGGCCGATAAATCGCCTGTTGACTAAGCTTTTCAAAGAATAAAAGAAGCAAATTAATTTGCTTCTTTTATTTGTTTTTCATTGTGATTTGTGAACTGTGCATTGTCTTTAAACTGTTTTCTTTAGTAATCCTTCTATATCAATTGATATCTCTTCGTTTTTGATATTTGATATATCTGTATAGACCATTAGTAGATAATCTCTTTCATCGCTAAAGATGCTTACTGTGTATAGCCTATTGTCTTCTTTTACATAGTGGTCAAATTTTCTCCTGGTCTTTGGTAGCATATGGTAGTGAAAATCTTTTAATGATAGTATTGGATTGTCAATTTCTAAAACGATATCTGTTAGCTTCATACCTAGGAGATTGTCTGGACTTACCCCTGTTGCTGTCTTGAAATTTCTACTTGCTTCTATTAATACATAGTCCATAAATCTTTCTTTCTCACTAAATAATGCTTTGAATTTTATAAAAAAATCATTTTTTGAAGGGTATTCCATTCCTCTCGCCTCCTCGTTCTATTTAAATATTTCAGCATCTTCTTTATCTTCTATTGGAATAAATTTAATATCAATCCCTATTGGATACTTATTAATCATATCGAACCTTCTTTGAATTCTTTCTTTTATTGATTCTTCGCCTCCTACTTTAACTCCTTCTACAAGAACTAATACTTGGGTATCATTCCAAAAGGTGTAGATGTCTCCTTTTCGCAAGCTTGAAACTATTGTCTTACTTATTAGCTTTGCAAAGCTCCTTATATATTCTTCTTCTTTATAGTCGTCTTCATAGTCTCTTAAGCTTATTAATCCTAAAAGATCTTTTTTGTCTTCTTCTTTTCTTTTTCTTTTATAGCTATTGTATATTATCCTAAAGTATTCGCTATCAAATTTAATTGGGCCTGGCTTTTCTTGTTCTTCTAATTTAGATTTTAATCCTGCAGTCCCTATTTCTTTTTTATCTGTGATATAAGATTCTAACTTTATTTGTATTTCTTTTAATGAAGATGAATCTGAAATTCCTAGTCGTTTTTCAAAATCATTCTTAAGATTTTGGAATTCATCTTCCGCCTCTTGTAATTTACCTTGCTTTAATAAAGTATTAATAAGGATTGTCCTTAGTGATTCTTCATTTGGCTCTAGCTCTATTGCTTTTTCTACTAATTCAATTATGCCTTCTTGATTGTTTCTTGACTTATATATATCTACTAATTTTTCTACTGTTTTTAGGAATTTTTTTCTGTAATAAGACCTAATTGGTACTAGCCACATCTGGTAGTCGTACCTAGATAGGTAGCTTCCTTTATATAAATCTATGGCACTTTTATATAGGAGGATTGCTTTTTCTATATCTTCTTCTAGCTCTTTATCTCCTGCCTTTATAAAATTTTCCATTTCATCTGTGTCTATTATAACATCATCTGATACTTCTAGTATATAGTAAACATCCTCAAAGTTAATTTTTAAAGTTTCTTCATCTTTTAGCATTGTTTTTAAAAGTTGCCTTAACCTAAAAATTTGCCCTCTTATCATATTCATTGGGTCTTGTGATTCACTATCCATCCATAAATTTTCTACTATTGTCTCTGGAATTAGTTCTTTATTTTTAAAAGTTAAGAAATATTCCAATAGCCTTATAAGCTTGGAAGATCTCTTTAGTTCGGGAATTATTGATTTATTATT
The DNA here is from genome assembly GCA_964604145.1 of uncultured Gudongella sp. Classification (GTDB taxonomy): domain Bacteria; phylum Bacillota; class Clostridia; order Tissierellales; family Tissierellaceae; genus Gudongella. The sequence goes on from CAZRXS010000116.1 coordinate 3,379, forward strand.
CATCTTAATATCAAAATCGCCAAGTAGACTTATATACAGTTTCACATCATTCACCTACCTTATAAAACTAGTATACCCAAAAAAAAGGATTATGGACAGAGTAAACTGTA
>CAZRXS010000117.1:0-3446 GCA_964604145.1 uncultured Gudongella sp.
TGGAATATCATATTTATAGGCAGAAGTGTACCTTTAAAAAGTTTACTCCAAATAATAAAAGAAAAGCGAGTAGACTTAGTGGTAGTATCCGCTATTATGGACAGTTCTATTAATAGTGCAAGTTATTTGGTAGAGGCTCTTAAGTCAAATCTAAAAGACAACACCCCTAAGTTCTTGTTAGGTGGTAATATTGGCCATATCTCTAATCAGAAAACCCTAAATGATTTTATAGATTATCCTGTAGAATCAATCTATGAACTTCCAGATATCATTGCGAAGGTTGAAAATGATATTTTAAAGAAAAATAGGCAATAACCATATGATTATTGCCTATTTTTATACAATTTAAAAAACAAAAATGCCAAGCCCGATACGAGGACACAGACCATAAAAGCAGCTTGCACAGAAAAATCAGCAGCCTTGCCAATTACTGGGTTAAGTATTGCTGCAATAATATTTCCAATCATCGCGTAAATTGAAAGCAAGGTTGCCCTGTCTGATGAAAAAATTGTTCTGTTTTGTATTTCTATATAAATTGGTTCAATCAAACTCTTACTCCCTGCTATTAACATTATAAGAATAACACTTAAAATTTTATTAGCAGTAAATATTAATCCCAGACATCCTGCTAATACCACTAAGACTAATAACTCTATGCTAGCATTTTTTCCTAGTCTATCGCTAAGGACATAGGCTTTAGCTGAGCTAAGGCTTAGCAATTGTATGCCAACTGCTATCAATCCAAACATCTCTATACCAATTCCACTTCTTATATATTGCAACTGATTTAAAAACACACTGACTGCATAAGCACTCTCCCTAATAAAAGCTATTGCAATTACAAGTAGAATTATCGCTTTATTCCCTAAAATATGCTTAAAGCTATCTCTTAGTCTAACCTTTTCGCGAATGGTCGTTTTAGTATCCTTAAGCAAAAGGGTTGCCAAAGCAGCAATTAAGTAGGGAAAAATCGTATAGAATGCTGTGCTTTCGACGGATATCCTTACCATCCCAGTAGAGAGAAGGGCTGCTATAAGATACCCTCCTGTGGCAAGAGCTGCGTAGTTCCCAAAAACTCTTTGTGAATTAGTCCCTTCTGAAGAACTAAACAAAAAGGCTATATCACAACCTGAAAGTCCTGATATTGCAAACGCTAATAGGACCCTTTCCAAAATAAACATTCCTAGTGAATAGGCTCTAAAAAATACGATCTTTGAAATAAAAAATAGAATATTTGAAATAAGGAGGGTTTTTTTATAGCCAAAGCTATCGGCAAAGAATCCCCAGGGTATTTCTAAAGCTATCATCAAAATCCAAAAAATAGACTCAATATAAAAAATCTGATACATAGAAATTCCGCGTTCTAGCCTATAAATGCTAGAAACTGGCCCATAAAAAACAAAGCCTTGTAAAAAAACTATTAAATACATCAAATAAATATTTAATCTTTTATCTTTAACTGACAAGTCCAATTTAAATACCTCCCAAAATATGCATGACAAAAAGACCTTTATTGAAAGGCCTTATATCTATTCTAGGTTAATTTTAAATCGGTCTTCTCATAGCCTTATCTCCCATGTTTTTTGTAGCCATATAGATTAATCGGATGGACAGAGTCGTCTATCCCTGCGATAATTGGTATTTTATGATACTATAATCTGTTTTTAACTACGACAAGTTTTATATCATCATAGCTAAAATTATCAGGTAAGTCTTCCTTAATAGCTTTAAGTCCATTTGTTCCAACCCTTTTAATGGTTTCTATTATCTCTTGTTCCCTATCTTTGTCTATAAACTTATCCCAGTCTATCTCTTTTCCACTATCTTCAACTTTGGATAGGTGTTGTATTATTGTCGAAACTGTAAACTTCCTTATTTGGGCTATTTCTTCTAGTGACAAACCTTCTAGATAACAATTATATGTCTCTAGATATCTCTGCTTTAAATCTTCTCGCACTTTGAGTTTTTTTGGTTTTTCTATAGGCTTGATAGCTATAGAAGAAATCCCCTTTAAATCAGTATATTCTACAATAATACTTAAAAAAACTTCTCCATAACTTTCAAATTTCTTTTCTCCAACTCCTGAAACTTTAAGCAGACTTTGTTTATCTCTAGGGAAATATGATGCCATTTCTTTAAGGGTTGAATCATGAAATATCATATAGGGGGCAATCCCTTTATCCACAGACAACTCATATCTAAGTTCTTTTAGTTTAAAATATAATTCTTCATTGTAGTTTTCAAAAGTTTCTTTCTTTGACACTTTTTTTCTAGAATCTTTAATTTCTACTAAGTGTTTTTTATGAAATACCTTTTCATCGCCTTTTAATACATGCTTCGATGTAGAAGTAAGTTTAAGAACTGGAAATTTATCTGTAGTTATATTAATATAACCCTTTGAAACAAGTGTCATTATTATTTCCCTTAAAGCATTTACACTGTATTCTTTCATAATCCCATATGTAGAAAGCTTATCAAGATTAAATTCTAATAATCTCTTGTTCCTAGAACCCCTAAGCACATCTGTTACCATTACAAGCCCATATCTCTCATCCACTCTATATATACAAGATAGTATCTTCTGGGCCTCTAGCGTAATATCTACCATTTCAGATTTATCCAGGCAATTTCCGCAGTGCTCGCACTTTTCATAAGAGACTCTTTCACCAAAATACTCTAAAATCGCTCGTCTTAAGCAATTGTTACTATGACAGTAATCAATTAAGTACTGAAGATTTTCATAAAGAACCCTTTCTCTTTTTCCTGAAATATGATTAGTCTGTATAAGCAGCTTTTGTTTTACTATATCGGATGGTGAGTACATCAATATACAATCGCTAGGTTCTCCATCCCTACCTGCACGACCAGCTTCTTGATAATAGCTCTCCATATTTTGTGGCATATTGTAATGGATAACAAATCTAACATCCGGCTTATCTATCCCCATCCCAAATGCATTTGTTGCGACGATAATTTGTACTTTATTGTATATAAAATCCTCCTGGTTTTTTACTCTTTCCACTGAAGAAATCCCCGCATGATAAGCCGCGGCAGAAAATCCACTTTTTTGTAGTTTTAAGCTTAGACTTTCAACAGTCTTTCTAGTAGCACAATATATAATACCAGTATCTGTTATTGCATTATTTTTTATATAGTCTTCTACATATGAGAATTTATCATAGGTTTTAACAACCCTATAAAATAAGTTTGCCCTATCAAATCCAATTATTGATTCTATAGGATTGTGGAGTTGAAGTAATTCCTTTATTTCATCTATAACTAACTTTGTAGCAGTTGCGGTATATGCAGATACTACTGGCCTTTTCTTAAGTGAATCTATAAAATTTGGTATTTCTGTATAAGATGGCCTAAAGTCGTGCCCCCATTGGCTAATGCAATGGGCTTCATCAACTGCGACCATTGAAACATCTAAATTCTTAACCAAA
>CAZRXS010000118.1:0-3397 GCA_964604145.1 uncultured Gudongella sp.
CTAAAAGTACCCCAAATTCTAATTGAAAATTCCCCTAGAGGAAATATATAATAACCCTATGACAATTCATAGGGAGGCAAGGGGATGATAAGTTTAATGGAAAAACAGAAGATAATAATAGCTAGTTTTTTAGAGGGTAAATCTCAGTGGGATATACATAGAGAAACTGGATTTGCTAGAAAAACCATTAGAAAATATATCAATGAATATGAAGAAAAGAAAATAAAACTTTTAGAAGGAGATGGTGATAAATTAATTCTAACTGAAGATATTGTAGCACCACCAAAATATGATACAAGTAATAGAAAGAAAGTAAAATTAACACAAGAGATAATAGATAAAATAGATTTTTACCTAGAAGAAAATGAGATAAAAAGGCAAACAGGAAAAAGCAAGCAACAAAGGAAAAACATAGATATACACGAATGCTTAGAGGAAGCAGGATATGACATAGGATATCAAACTGTTTGTAACTATATCAAGAAAAAGAGAAACGAGAAGAAGGAGGCATATATAAGACAAGAATATGATTTAGGTGAAGTTAGTGAATATGATTGGGGGCAAGTTAATCTAGAAATAGATGGTAAAAACAAAGCTATACAAATGGCAGCAATAGTAACAGCTAGTGGTGATTACAGATTTGCATATCTTTATCAAAATCAGAAGATGGAAAGTTTTTTAGACTCTCATGTAAGGTTCTTTAGCCATATTGGTGGAGTTCATAAAGAAATGGTATATGATAATATGAAAGTTGCAGTAGCAAAATTTGTTACTAAGACAGAAAAAATCCCTACAGATGACCTTTTAAAAATATCCATGTATTATGGCTTTAAATATAGATTTTGTAATGCTAGACGAGGAAATGAAAAAGGACATGTAGGTGCGACTTGAAAGTCGGTATATAAATTGTCATATCAATGACTACTCTATCCGTTTAGAGTATTCCTACTGTCATATGCGGAGAATGGGGTCCGGTGCCTGTCACTTAACTTAATAACTTACTTAATATTCTGACAATTTAAAAAGCGAAGCTGCTGTCAAGGGAAAAACTCTTAAGACCACAGCTTTTTTATTTTTACAAAATACATGTTTTGTGACTAATTTTATTCGACATCAATAGCATATTAATAGTACTTATTGTATAATATACTAAAGTAGTATTAAAGGTAATCGCTAGAAAGAAAGTACTATTATTATAAGGAAGTTGATAATATGAAGACAGAAAGGCTACAAGAACTTATAGCTGCTGGGGAAAGCATAAATGTTGAATTTAAGCAAAGCAAGAACAAACTTAATAAAGATGTTTTTAATTCAGTTTGTGCATTTTTAAATAGAAATGGTGGTCACATATTCTTAGGAGTTGATGACAAAGGCAGTATTGTTGGTATTGAACCTGAAAGTATAGAAAAAGTGAAGAAAGATTTTGTTACCTCTATGAATAATCCACTAAAGATTAATCCGACCTTCTACTTATCTATTAAGGAAGTTGAAATTGATGGGAAGAAGATATTGTATATCCTTATCCCTGAGAGTTCACAAGTCCATCGATGTAAAGGAAAGATATTTGATAGAAATGAAGATGGAGATTTTGATATTACCAATAATACTAATCTAGTTTCAAGTTTGTACATGAGGAAGCAAAGTAACTATACAGAAAATAGGATATTTCCATTTGCTGAAATTGAAGAACTAGAATCAGAACTATTTACTAAGGTTAGAAAATTGGCTGGAAATCAGAAGCCAAATCACCCATGGGCATCAATGGATGATCTAGAAATATTAAAAAGTGCTGGTTTGTATTTGAGAGATCCAAATACTGATAAACATGGTATTACTCTAGCTGGCATTTTAATTTTTGGTAATGAGGAATTGATTCAGGCGGCTCTCCCACATCATAAAACAGATGCCATATTACGGATAGAGAACTTAGATCGTTATGATGATAGAGATGATATACGAGTAAACCTAATAAGAAGTTATGAAAGATTAATGAACTTCACAGCAAAACATCTAAATGACAAATTTTATCTTGAAGGTGATCAACGGGTAAGCTTAAGGGATAAGATTTTTAGAGAAGCAATTTCTAATTTATTGATTCATAGAGAGTTTTCAAATCCATTCCCAGCAAAATTTATAATTGAAAAGGACAGAGTATATATTGAGAATGGAAACAAGTCTCATGGAATAGGGATTATCGATCCAGAGAATTTTTCTCCATATCCAAAAAATCCAACAATTGCAAAGTTTTTCAAAGAGATAGGTTGGGTTGATGAACTTGGGTCAGGAGTAAGGAATATCTATAAATATAATAAAATTTATTCTGGTGCAGATCCTGAATTTACTGAAGGAGATGTATTTAAGACTATTATTCCATTGACTCCCCAAGCTACCATGCAAGATACCACGCAAGTCACCACGCAAGATACCACGCAAGTCACCACGCAAGATGATGATGAAATTAAGGAGTTACTTGAATTTTGCAATACACCGAGAACAAGAAGTGAAATGCAAGAATTTATGCAGCTAAAGAATAGAGAGCATTTCAGGAAAACAATATTAAACCCATTAATTAGAGGAGGTCTTCTCAAAATGACTCTTCCTGATAAGCCAACAAGCAGAAATCAAAAATATTACTCTAGCAGATGAAAAATGTAAGGGGCCAGTTCCTGTCACTAAACTTGAAATTACTCAATACTCTGATAAATTATAAGACCGGTGCCAGTCACCGAACTTAATAACTTACTTGATATTCTGACAATTTATAATGCAAAGCTGTGATCAAGAGAAAAAGCTCTTATGACCACAGCTTTTTTATTTTACAAAATACCAACTTTGTGACTATGAAAAATGGGAATATAAAAAAGCACTCTAGTTTCAAAAGTAAGTGTTAAATAATCTCATAGTAAATTGCCAGAATTGGAGGCACCAAACTTAATATCTTGCTTTAAGCTCTATCTTTTTTTATTCCTATAACGTGCTAAAATTGGATATTTATTGCAAACGAATAGACGTTCTGCTAATATTGAATTAGGGGTGTTTTTTATTGGCTAGAAAACCTAGATTTGAGTATCCTGGAGGAGTTTATCATCTTATTCAGAGGGGGAATAATAGGGAGTACATATTCAGAGAGAGAGAAGATAAAGAATATATCTTAGAATTAATTAAAGAGTATAGAGAAATCATGGATTTTGAGCTTTATGGATATGTTATCATGGGAAATCATTATCATTTGATTGTTAGAATATCAGAAACGCCGCTTAAAGATATAATGCATAGGATTAATAATACTTTTAGTAGGTATTACAATAGAAAATACAAGAGGAGTGGTCATGTATTTGAAAACAGATACAAGGGAATATTGGTGATTGATGATAAATATTTGCTTTCTTTGTTAAGG
>CAZRXS010000119.1:0-3295 GCA_964604145.1 uncultured Gudongella sp.
ACTGCATGCTATTTCTATTAAGTAGATTACTAATTTACTGCACAATTATAAAAATAAAGTAATTGATTTTTGTATCATTAGAGGGAGGATTGCCATGGAAGAGAATGCTTTTATAAAACCACCAGAAAGAATTCCATTTTATTTAAAGTTAGGTATGATTATTTCAAAAAAAGTTACAAAGAAGGACTTATTGGTGCCAAAACTATTAGCGTGGTATCCAAAAGTTGCTATTAGTTCCGGAGTTTTAGAATCTTTGGTAGCGCATGGTAAAAAGGATTTAAATGAACGTATACTAAAACTAATTAGAATACAATCTTCAATGAGCGTAGCTTGCCCATTCTGCATCGACATGAATTCTTTTGAGTATGAAAAGAGTGGAATCTCTGAGGAAGAAATGCAAGTATTAGCTGGGAAAATTGGGCTTGAACAAGTGAATTCGTTTTCCGCAAGGGAAATACTTGCGATAGAGTATACAAAACTCATTTCTCAAACTCCCGTTAATATACCGACGGAATTCATTGAAAAAGTAAAATCTGAATTTACAGAACGTGAAATTGTTATATTAGCAAGTACTGCAGCACAGGTAAATTATTGGGCACGACTGATAAAAGCATTAGGGGCGCCCTCAGCTGGATTTTCAAACAAATGTGATATTTAAAAATAAAACAAAGTTTTCTTGGATAAGAGCAGTAATGTAATAGCAATAAAATCTATAACTCAGACAAGGATGTTGTATAATATATAATGTAAAGTTATAAATATTTATTGATATAATTTGGAGGTGTAAAATGGAAAAGCTAAAAGCTGAAATATCTTGCTGAACTAATGATGAGAATTCTACTGGTCTAGTAGAAGAAGTATATAAATGTCCAGTTTGTGATGGAGAAAGTGAAGAAGTTAAATCAATAACTGTAAAAAAATTTGTTATTAGTAAACTTATAGACAAAATAGAAGATAACAAATACTACATATGCTTAAATAAAGATTGTGATGTAGTATATTTTAATTCTGAAAAAGACTTAGTTATTAAAAAGGAATCTATAAAAATTCCTATTTGGTTTAAAAAGGATGCCAATCCTAAATATATATGCTACTGTAACCAGGTAACAGAAAAACAAATCATTGATGCCATTTTTAAAGAAGATGCAAAAAATATGAAGGATATAATAAGAATTACAGGTGCGATGAAAAATTGTCAGTGTGAAATCAAAAATCCTTTAGGAAAGTGTTGCAGTCCAGTAATACAAGAGACTATTAATAAGGCACTTGACATGAAATAATTTTAATAAAAAAATTTGAATACTATGTATCGTTTAAAAACAGGAATAAAATTCCTGTTTTCATTTTACAACTCGCCAACCTTATCACTTCAGCAATAAAAGTTATTAAACTTATACAGGTATCGCAATAATATTTGTAGGATATTTATTTAATGCAATTGCACATTGCTTAGTTTTAAAAGACATAATATGTTTAGTGGGAATAAAAAAGAAAAGTATATTTTAATTTAGTATATTGTTAAATATTGTTTTATAAGAAAGGTGATAAACTTGAATGTAAGTCTATATATTGTTACAGTAGTTCTTTTGGGTGTATCTTTTTATAAGGATAAGAATAAGACGAAGAAAGCATTAAAAAAGTCATGGAAAGCTTTTGAGAATATTCTGCCGCAATTTTTAGGTGTTATTGTCCTTGTTGGAATGATGCTTGCTGTTTTTAATGCTGAATTTATATCCAAAATCATAGGCTCTGAGTCAGGGTGGTATGGTGTCTTAGTTTCAGCAATTGTAGGAGCAATAACGCTTATCCCTGGATTCATAGCCTTTCCAACAGCTGCGATGCTACTTGAAAACGGCGCCGGTTATATGCAAATTGGCGCTTTTATATCAACATTGATGATGGTAGGAATTGTTACGATACCTGTTGAGATAAAATATTTTGGTAAGCGCCTGACCATCGCAAGAAATATTATTGCATTTCTATTTTCTTTTATAGTAGCTTTTATTATTGGAAAGGTGGTTGGAGGCATATGATTACATTGAAAAGATATAGGTTTGTCATAGCAACTTTTTTGGCATTGGGAATATTATTTATTGTAAACAGAGAGATTGGTTGGAAGGCAATAAATGTAACTGGATACTCACTAAAGGAAATGGCATTAGTAATTCCGCCAGTATTTGTATTGCTAGGGCTTTTGGATATATGGGTTCCTAGAGAGACGATGATTAAGTACATGGGGGAAAATTCAGGAATTAAAGGAATTGTGCTATCTATACTTATTGGTTCTGCAGCAGCAGGACCTTTATATGGAGCATTCCCTATAGCTGCTGTATTTATGAAAAAGGGTGTCAAATTTACTAATGTTCTTATATTTATAGGGGCATGGTCTACAACTAAAATCCCCATGTTTTTATTTGAAGTGTCTGCTTTAGGCGCAAAGTTTGCAGTGACTCGGCTCTTGGTCGACATTCCAGGTATAATTATTATTGCCTATATTCTTTCTCGTATAATATCTAAAGAGGAGATTGAAAAGATATACTTGAAATCAGAGTCTTTATAGACATTCTTTTCTCTTCCTATGATTATTACATCATGTTCGGGAAAAAACTGTCCTATCTGGTGTATCCTATCCAGAGCACTACTCTGAAGCTATCCCTGTTTGTTCCCAAATAGAGATACTTGAGAAGTTATACCATATGTGTTTTTCAAAATAAAAGAACACCTCTGTGGTTTAAGGAGAAACCCAACTACGCCAAGAAGTAAGGGAAGAATCAAGAAATAGGTTATATATTTTGGATTAATATCTAAATTCTTAATTTCACACTTATATCTTTGAATATGGATCAACTAAATTTAAGTGTGAGCTTCAGCTTTAATTTTCATAAAGTGATAAAATGGTTTGATATTGCAAACTAATAGGTGTTCTGCTAGTATGAAATTAGAGGTTTCTTTATTGTTGAACAGATTGAATGACCATTAATGTTGTGAATTTAAGATATTTTAGAATGGGAGTGATATTATGATTAATGATATTGATAAAATTGGGAAAGCGAATAATATAATACTTAAGTTGGCTAATGGAATTGATCCCGTAAATGGTGAAGTGATTGAAAATGATAATGTGCTAAATGACCCTAGAATGATTAGATGTTTTTTCTTTGTATCAAAAGTACTAGAAAACGTAATTGCAGGAGAATATTCCAAAGCTAGTAAAAAGACAAAATTTATCATAACTGATGAGCAAAAAGATCGTATAATATTTACGGAAGGTGAAATAGGAGTTAATGAAATTTCA
>CAZRXS010000120.1:0-3241 GCA_964604145.1 uncultured Gudongella sp.
AGCTGACTTAGATACTATTACAAATGTTTATCTAGATATATTAGATGATATTAATGATGATCTTGTTACTGGAACAATTGCAGAAATGGTAGATGTATTAGAAGACCTTGAATATAAAGCTTTTGATGATTTAACAGCAGCTGAAAAAATTGATGTGGCAGATGCTTTCTTAGCAAACTTCCCATTAGATGATAAAGATGCAAGAATTCCTTATACTACATTTGCAGGAGTTCAAGCAGCGATTGATACAGCAATAGCAGCTCAATAATAAAAGTGCGAAACGTTACTCAATAAATTAATAGTATATTAGTGAAATGAGTGGGAAATAGCCCTATGCCATAGTGGCGTAGGGTTTTTTTCTAACTATACATAACCAAATATTGGGTGAAAATCCTAATTGATGAAATAGCCTATTATCATCAAGCCTAATCCTGTCCACTTCAAAAAGTCCATCCGGGCTTAAAGTAAGTCAAAATACTATGGATTTACAAGAAAATACTAGAAGATTGCTGGTAAAATTAATGATGGAAGATCAGGTTCTTGAAGATAATATTAAGCATAAAAAAAGAAGGGCATAAAAAAGAAGCCTTCTACAAAAGGGTAAAAAATAATATACTAAATAGTTTGTCCTAAGCTACTCTATCGTATTTGTGGTATAAGCCATTTAATACAGGAGTAGTTTTTATTTTGAATTCATCAATATCTACAGGCTCGTATTCAGGGGTAGGTATAGGTGTATTGCCATCTAAACCCTGATGGGTTCTATGAGTATTATAATAATCATTAATATATCCATCTAATAATCTTTCAAGGTGTCTTTCGCTAAAGGGAATAATATGATTTAAAAGTTCAGCCCTAATGGTTCCTATAACCCTTTCAGCATATGGATTTTGCCAAGGTGATCTAAAGCTAGTAGCTTTGGACTTTATATTAGATGATGCAAGAAAGTCCTGGAATACCTTAGATTTAAAAACTGGATCATTATCATGTATGAGATATTTTGGGTGCTTGCCATAGGGTGTAGCATTTCTAAACTGCTGAGTAAGCCAGAACATATTGGGATTTTTGGTAACAGCAAAACGAACTATCCTTCTAGAGCCATGTTCAATAATAATAAGTACATAGAGAACCTGGAAAGTAATAGTAGGAATAGTGAAAAAATCAGTGGCCCAAGTTACATCCATATGATTTTTCATAAAGGCATGCCAGCTTTCTAATTGTCTCCTAGTAGGAGGCTTTCTCATATCTTTAATATACTTGGCAATAGTATTAGGAGTAGGTGGATTTTCGAGGCCTAAGTTAACTAATTGCTCATATATCTTTTCAGGGGACAGCTTATAGTTTTCTGAATAAATCGTCCTTATAAGCTTAATAACTTCTCTATCAATTGATGGCCTTCCAATTTTTTTAGATTTTTTAGCCCAAAACTCAGTGAATTTTAGCCTATGCCACCTAACAAGTGTTTCAGGTTTAACTGCATTTATCCACCTACCCCAATCAGGGAGATGCCTAGATATGTAAACCCAGGTCTGTCTATAGATAGGAGTAGGCCTAGGTTTTGGAATCTTACCTGATACTACTTGTTCTTCATATAAAGCTAATTCAGCTCTTAATCCGATAATAATTAGGTCCTTATCTTCAGATGAAATGAAAATAAGTTTTAACATTTTGCACCTTAACACAAACCAACTTTTTAAATAAAGGAAGATAGAAATAAGCATTGATATATAGATCCCTCCATTTTTATATAATACATTAGATAATAACATAATATGGATAATGTTGGAATAATAAGGTTGTTTTTGCAATAGTAAATTTTCCATTCTCGTTCTATATATTAAGTAGGAGGTGGAAAATATGAGATTTGAAGAACTAAGCAAAAAGCATCAGGATTTTTTAACGTATTGTTTATCAGACTATATTAAAGGTAAAATCAGAAAGGGATCTATGGATGGTATAATATTTCCAATATACGAAGAGTATAAAAACTTCTTTAATGAGTTTGATGAAGAGTATGAAATAGTTGATGGGCTTCCAGAATCGGAGGCTATAAATCCTTTTTCAGTAAAGTATAAAGTGGTATTGGAAGTAGATAAATAAAATATATAAGAATAGCACCCTAGTGGACAAGTTTCTCTAAAAATAGAGAGGTTGTCTGCCAAGGTGCTATTTTAATTTTAACCATGGTTTTCTCTATAGTTTCTCTGACTCATTGCATTAGCACAATCACGAGTACAGTAAATCTTTCTATTATTAGACTTAGTAACAGTAAAAAAATTGGGACAATCGGGTTTATTACATTTCTTTATAAGTTGAAATTTAGGACTTAGGAATAGAATAGAAAAGTAAAGGGCTGTTATCAAATCAGGAATGTCCCATGATGCTTCTAGCTTATGAGCGTTATATGTAGGAGTAATTTTTGAAAGCTGTAGATCCATCTCCTTCTTAACAATGTCTCTTGCTGCATCTAATATTGTAGGTTCATACTTAAATGGAACTTCTTCTATATTAAGTACTGCTGTACCTTTTAAATCAATATATTCTAGATAATCGTAAACCGAAGCTAAAAAGTCAATCTGATAGTTAGGGTTTTCATAATAGTTTGTATATGTCAGATGGTTATTTAATTGTCCTTTAGTATAATAGGAATCCCAGTAAATAACATCTTCCCTAAACTCATATTCTGAATTAAATTCATAAAATGGCTCAGTTGAAGTTAGTCCATAAATATCAAAATCAGGACTAGACATGTTAGGAGTGCTGAACACTACCTTATCGTCTATCTTAAAGGAAATAGGTGGAGTTAGTAACAAATAAAAAGTATGTTTAAGTATTAAAAGATAATCAGGTCTGTTTTTCCCCAACTCATAAATCAATTCTGTTAAAATTTTCATCCGATGGATAACAAGAAATAAATCTTTACATTTAAAAAGCGTATATTCTTCTTTTCTAATCTCAAATAGAAATCCATTCAAATTTATAAACTCTTCTAATAGTCTAACATTCCCAAAATTAATAGATATAAAATCCATTAAAATGTCCCTATCTTTCCCTTCATCACCTTTTCTAAAAAGACTTTCTCTTATTCGGAATTCAATAATATCATTCTCATTTTTTATTCTTAAAAGCTTAATTTCATTTCCCTTAGAATCAAAATCATTAAAAAAGATTGTGCTACACTTTTCATTTAAGAAATCGAAACCAGCATCAGTGATAGGCATTTCCATAAAAATCACTCCTC
>CAZRXS010000121.1:0-1933 GCA_964604145.1 uncultured Gudongella sp.
TTTATAGCGAATCTTAAGAAACCTTAAGAAAGTTCTTAAGTCAAAGTAATATTCTTTTGCGGTATTAGCTGAGGTACCTTTGATAGTTTCCATATAATCTAAGTAATCTTCAAGAATTACTGGTATTTTCATAAATTTACCCCTTTTTAATCTATATTAGTCACAAAATAACTATTTTGTGACTAATATCATTTTACTATATAAAATCATACAATGCAAATAAAATTATTTATTTTGTTCAAATTGCTACGATCCTTATTTTTACGCGTTTTAATTTCTTTGTAGATTCAATTTATTTATTTATCTTTAACTTAAATAAGAAATATAATTTTTATTATAATTCTAAGCTTTCATTTATTTTAGCCTATTGAGTATGTAAATGTGATTTTCTAATATCCGTTCTTGTAAGAGCTTCTTATACAGCAATAATTCTATTTAAGCTTATATATAGATATTTTACAAGGTTTAATCCTATAGGCAACCGTTAGTATTAATAAGCATGATTAGACCTCTTAAAATCGATTCTAGGGCCTTGTTATTATTGATAGCTTTTATTTTTATAAATATAACTAAAGCTAACTTGCTACTTCATAGTTGACACAATAAAAATCTGCTCATAATATTTGTTTTGTATAGCAGATTTTTATAAACTTATTTTGGACCAAGTAAATCCTTAACTCGATTTAAACCTGAAATAATATTTTCTAAAGAAGTTGCATATGATAATCTAACATAATCCCCATCACCAAAAGCTGCTCCCGGTACAACAGCAACTTTACATTTATCTAATAGTAGATTTGCAAAATCAGTAGAAGTATTTATCTCGATGTCTTCTATTCTTTTTCCTTTTAATTGTGAATAGTTTAACATAATATAAAAAGCACCTTTTGGTATCGTGCAACTTATTCCATTTATAGAATTAATTAGTTTGGCCATAGTTTTTCTTCTTTTATTAAATTCTACCTTCATAAGTGCAAGGTTTTCCTGACTGCCTAATAGCGCTTCTACACTAGCATATTGTGATATTGAACTAGGATTTGAAGTTGTATGACTTTGTATATTGCTCATAATTTTAATTATTTTTTCATCAGCTGCTGCATATCCTATCCTCCACCCTGTCATAGCATAAGCTTTTGATACTCCATTTATTGTAATTGTCAAAGATTTTATATCTTTATTTAATGAAGCTATGCTTATATGCTCTTGTCCATCATAGATAAGTTTTTCATAGAGCTCATCTGAAATTACAAATATATTATTTTTTACTGCCCAATCTGCAATATCTTCTAATTCTTCTTTATTATAAACAGCACCTGTTGGATTTGAAGGACTATTTATTATAATAGCTTTAGTTTTATCTGTGAGATGGGCTTCTAATTCCTTTGAAGAAAATTTAAATTCACCTTCTTCTAAAGTTTTAATCATTACTGGCTTTCCTCCTGCTATTTTTACTAATTCTGGGTAAGAAACCCAGTATGGAACACTAAAGATTACCTCATCTCCGGGATTTAGAATGGCCATTAATGCATTGTATAGGGAATGTTTTCCACCATTAGATATTATTATTTCTGATGGTTTATATATTAGACTATTATCAATTTCAAACTTTTTACAGATAGCCTCTTTTAAAGTTGGTGTACCTGAAGCTGGGGTGTATTTAGTAATGCCACTTGTGATAGCTTCTATACCTGCTTTTTGAATATTTTCAGGTGTGTTAAAGTCAGGTTCGCCAACACTAAAGTTAATTATATTCTCACCTGCTTTTTTTAGTGCACTTGCTTTTGCAGATATTGCGAGTGTAACCGATTGTTCTATAGCTAAGCCCATTTTAGACAATTCTGGATTCATTTTACCACTCCTTATTTAAATTGTTATATTATAGATATCTTTTAGTATACTCTTAATTATTATAAGCGAATCATCAAAAGAATTT
>CAZRXS010000121.1:2033-3217 GCA_964604145.1 uncultured Gudongella sp.
ATAGATATCTTTTAGTATACTCTTAATTATTATAAGCGAATCATCAAAAGAATTTTGGTGATTTCTTTTAATATAGAAATAATGTTCTTTCCCTTTATCTGTTATAGTGTAAATTCTTTTCGTTCTTTTAAGGGGTTCTTCCCAATTACCTACTATATATCCTTCAGATTCCAATTGATTTAATAGAGGGTATATCATACCAGGACTTGGAGACCATTTGTTTTTAACCCTTCTACTAATTTCATCCTTAAGTTTATTACCATAATAGTTTTTGTCATTTAAAAGATGCAGAATATATAGTTTCACTAAGGATGTAGTACTTATTGTCGAAGGAAATTGTCTTTGCCTTTCACCAGTTTTCATTAAATTCTCTCCTTAAAGATCTTTATGGAATCTATATCTGTTGTATAATTCCCTAATATATCCTCATCTCCATGAAAATCTGATCCCCCAGTTGAAATAAGATTATTTTTTTCACTGAATTCTAAATATTTTTTAGTTTGAGCTTTTGTGTGCTTTGACTGATAGCATTCAATCCCCATTATTCCATGATTTAGGCATTCCTTTAAAGCATTTTGATCTTCTATTAAGCCAGGATGGGCTAATACAGTTATTCCACCAGCTTTATGTATTAAATCTATTGTTTCCTTAATGGAAAGTTTGAATCTTTCTACATAAGCTGGTCTTCCGATATTTAGATACTTTTCAAAAGCTTCATTTATATCCTCTACATATTTATATTGAACTAATTTTCTTGCTATATTAGCCCTACCTATAAATCCAGATTCCTTTGCCTCTCTTAATATTTCTATTCTCGGCAAAACAATTCTTAAGTCGCTAAGCTTATCTAGTATAGCTATTCCCCTATCCCATCTTGAGGACTTTATCTTTTTTATTATCTTTAAAAGTTCTTCGTTATTTATATCAATAAAATACCCAAGAATATGAACTTCACTCTTATAATAAAAAGAGCTGAATTCTATACCAGGTATTATTTCAAATGAATTAAATTTTTTTACATATTCTAATGCCTCTGGAATAGCATCAATTGTGTCATGGTCAGTTATAGAAATACCATTTAAACCTTTCTCTTTAGCTTTGTCAATAAGTTCTTTTGGTGTGTATAAACCATCTGAATAATTTGTATGGGTGTGCAGGTCAAATATTCTCAAACTAATCTCCTT
>CAZRXS010000122.1:0-3203 GCA_964604145.1 uncultured Gudongella sp.
ATTAAAAGCACTAACATTTGACAGCTAATAATTTCTTAGTTATACTAAGTTGATGGAAAATGCGAATATATAAGAGGTTGAAATGGAAAGTATAATAAAACAGTTAATAGAATTTTTATCAATAGAATTTACTGTGATAGTTACCGCAGCATTACCAGTGATAGAACTTAGGGGGGCTATTCCTGTTGGGATTTCTCTTGGATTGACTCCTATCCATGCTAGTATATTGAGTTTGATAGGAAGTATGATCCCAGTACCCTTTATTCTATTTGGCATTAGACCAGTATTAACTTATCTAAAAAACACTAAACCTTTTAGAAAATTAGCAATCGAGATTACAGATAGGTCTCTGAATAACAATGGGCATAAGGTTCAGAAATACGGAGCATGGGGTTTAGTTATAATCGTTGCTTTACCTCTCCCTGGGACAGGTGTTTGGAGCGGCAGTCTCTTAGCAGCCCTATTAGATATTCGTTTTAAATGGGCTTTTCCAGCGATTTTA
Source organism: uncultured Gudongella sp. (assembly GCA_964604145.1). Classification (GTDB taxonomy): domain Bacteria; phylum Bacillota; class Clostridia; order Tissierellales; family Tissierellaceae; genus Gudongella. The sequence continues at coordinate 503 of CAZRXS010000122.1, forward strand.
TTTGGAAATATAATAGCTGCAATAATTATTATGAGCATTAGCCAAGGATTTTTAAATGTTTTTATATAAAAAGAATACTTCATAAATACGAAGTATTTTTTTCATACTACACCTAAATATCTAAATAATCCATAAAAAAATTCCCATCATAAGATTATATAAAGTTTAACTTTCTTATTTATGAGTTGTTTAAGTTAATTAAGGGTAAAAGTTATTAAGTAGGCATTGTCTGCGACATACTGCAAAACACATATGACATATTAATTAAAATCATGATATAATATTTAATAATATATAGATTATCCAAGTGAGCAAACATAAATAAAAGAGGAGGGACCTAAATGACGAATAAGTATGTTTATAGTTTTGATGAAGGTTCAAAGGAGATGAAGAACCTATTAGGAGGAAAAGGAGCAAATCTGGCAGAGATGACAAATATTGGTTTGCCAGTTCCACCGGGATTTATAATTACAACAGAGGCTTGCAGCAGATTTTATGAAGAAAAAGAGAAGCTTTGGGATGGAGTGATAGAAGAGATTCACGAACATCTTGAAAAAGTAGAAAAGAAGCTGGGTAAAAAATTTTCGGATACTGAGAATCCTCTGTTAGTATCCATAAGATCTGGAGCTGTCTTTTCAATGCCTGGTATGATGGATACAATACTTAATTTAGGATTAAATGATAAGTCTGTAATTGGACTAGCAAGATCAACTGGAAACGAGAGATTTGCATATGACAGCTATAGAAGGTTTATTCAAATGTTCTCTGATGTTGCAATGGGTATTTCAAAGAGGGAATTTGATGTTTTATTAGATGATATGAAACATAAGAAATCTACTGAATTGGATACTGATTTAGATGCAGAAGATTTAAAAATATTGGTAGATCAGTTTAAAGAAGTCTACAAAGAGGAAAAAGGAGAAGAATTTCCGCAAGATCCTATAAAACAGTTGCAACTGGCAATTGAAGCTGTCTTTGCATCATGGAATAATAATAGAGCAGTAATATATAGAAGGCTTCACGGTATACCAGGTGACCTTGGAACAGCAGTAAATGTTCAATCTATGGTATATGGGAATATGGGTGAAACTTCTGGAACTGGAGTTGCCTTTACAAGAAATCCGGCAAATGGTGAAAATAAGATTTATGGTGAGTTTCTTATAAATGCTCAAGGTGAAGATGTTGTTGCAGGGATTAGGACTCCAAATGAGATATCGGAACTGGAAGATCTTATGCCAGAAATTTATGAAGAATTTAGAAGAATTACACATATACTTGAAGAACATTATAAAGATATGCAGGATATTGAATTTACTATAGAGAACGGTAAATTTTTTATCCTACAAACAAGAACAGGTAAAAGAACAGCCCAAGCAGCTATTAACATTGCTGTTGATTTAGTAAATGATGGGATAATTTCAAAAGAAGAGGCTATGCTTAGGATTGAACCAAATTCGTTAAACCAATTATTGCATCCAAATTTTGATGAAAAAGTTTTAGCTGAATCTACAATACTTGCAAAAGGTCTTCCGGCATCACCTGGTGCGGCATCCGGTAAGGTTTATTTCCATGCTGAAGATGTTGTGGTTGCAAAAGCTAGTGGCGAAAAAGCAATTCTTGTTAGACAAGAAACCTCTCCTGAGGATATTGAAGGTATGATTAGTGCAGAGGGTATCCTTACTGCTAGAGGTGGAATGACCTCTCATGCTGCTGTAGTTGCAAGGGGTATGGGTAAATGTTGTGTTGCTGGGTGTAGTGATATTAGGGTTGATGAAAATGCTAGGACTATACGAGCTGATGGAATAACACTTAAAGAGGGCGACTATATATCACTAGATGGTACCACAGGTATAGTTTACATTGGCGATATAGCAAAAGTACAACCTGAACTTTCAGGGCACTTTGCAGAATTTATGACTTATGTTGATCAGACTAGAAGACTAGGAGTTAGAACTAATGCAGATACTCCTAGGGATGCTAAGACAGCCGTAAAGTTTGGAGCTGAAGGAATTGGTCTTTGCAGAACTGAGCATATGTTCTTTGATGAAAAAAGGATACCTGCTGTTAGAAGAATGATTGTTTCTTCTAATGAATCCCAAAGGAGAAAAGCATTGGATGAACTTCTCCCACTTCAGAGAAAAGATTTTTATGAGATATATCAAGCTATGGAATCAAGACCTGTAACTATTAGATTTTTAGATCCACCACTACATGAATTTTTGCCTACTAAGAAAAAAGATATTGAAGATTTAGCAATGTCAATGGAGATTCCTGTAAGTGATCTTAACGATAGAATAGAGGAGTTGAGTGAAGTAAATCCTATGCTTGGGCATAGAGGATGTAGGTTAGCAGTAACTTATCCAGAAATATATAGGATGCAGACAAGGGCTATAATTGAAGCAGCGCTTGACTATAAAACAAAAGATGGAGTAGAGATAATACCAGAGATAATGATACCACTTATCGGGGATAGGGATGAGATGAGTTTTGTTAAAAAACAAGTGCTTGAAGAAATTGAAGAAGTGTTTGCAGAGAGAAAAGATTCCATAGAGTATTTGATAGGAACAATGATAGAAGTTCCTAGAGCTTGTGTTCTTGCAGATGAAATAGCTGAAGAAGCGGAATTTTTTAGTTTTGGCACCAATGACTTAACTCAGATGGGTTATGGATTTTCAAGAGATGACTCAGGGAATTTCTTAAA
>CAZRXS010000123.1:0-3126 GCA_964604145.1 uncultured Gudongella sp.
CTAAAACCAGTACCACCTGTTGTTAATATCAAGTCTAAATTTAACTTATCAGCCATGAGTTTATATTCTTCTATAAGGAGTTTTTCATCATCTGGAATTATAGAGGTTCTAGAGATATTATACCCATTTTCCTCTAAAATATCTTTTATCATTTTCCCAGAAATATCTTCTCTTTCACCTTTCGACCCCTTATCGCTTAAAGTTATTATTCCTACATTAAACATCTTATCCTCCCATAGAAATGATATATATTCTTTTATCAATCTATCGTACTCTTTTTTAAATAATACTTTATGTCCTGTTTCCCCTTTTGCAAGTTTAGTAGATATCAAATCATCATTACTAATTTCAAAAGATTAAAAGCAAATTATAAACTATAAATAACTTAGGATAGTGGTTTTTTTATATGCGCTAAATAATATACAAATGGTATTATTATTCCTCCTCCAATAATATTTCCTACAGTTACAGGAATGATATTTTGCATAAATATGCTAATCCAAGTAGACTGGAACCCCGCAAATTTTGCCAGAGGTAGAAAAAACATATTCGCTACACTGTGTTCAAAACCAGATAATACAAATAACATTATTGGAAACCATATGCCCCAAATTTTGGATACAATATCTTGAGCTGCATAAGCCACCCATACAGCCAGCACAACTAATATATTAGCGAGAATTCCTCTTATTACTGCAGTAGTAAAGTCAAGATTTATTTTCATATTTGCCAAACTTAATACTAAATCCTTAGCAGCATCTGATAGGAGGCCCGCTTTATTAATCATAAATGCTAGTAAAACAGAACCTATTAGATTACCTATATATACCAAAATCCAAGTTTTAAACATTTGTAAAAGAGTTATCTTTTTGTCTAAAACACCCATAGTCATTAAGGTATCGCCAGTAAATAGTTCACTTCCAGTAATAACTATTAACATAAGACCCACGGGAAAAATGGATGCTCCCAAAAATTTCATAAGCCCAATATCTATATCTCCCAATGTTTGCTGAATAACAATAAACCCAAAACCACCAAAACTTAAAAATACTCCACCCATAATAGCAAGCAGCATAGTATTCAATAAAGTTAATCTGCTTTTTACTTCAGAAACTGATATTATGTACCCTGATACTTCAATTGGATTTAAATATCTTTTTTTCCACTCACCATCTCCTCTTTTTTCGTCTAGAAATTATGATTTTAATAAAATCTGTGAACACACAAATTTCTATAAAGAACTTTATAGAAGTCCTTATAGTACCTTTAAATTATTTATAACAATTTAACAGATACACTTAAAAGCTATGTGTCCTAACGAGCCCCCCATTTATTAAAGCTTAATCCTGATTACTTATATAATTAAAGTGAAGACTCTTTATATCTAGTTTAAATGGATTTTCTATAGATTGCAACCATAATTTAATAAACCTTTTACTTTGCAATCTGGCGCTTTAATAAAATAAAATACCCATGGTCTTGTTTTAAAAGCTCAACTTTTTTTGTGCTAAATATTTTTTTACTCAAGCTTAAGACTAGCTAGAGCTGACTTTATTACCAACTTTCTTAGAGATTTATTGTACATAAATGGTATTTTCAGATTTTTTAAAATAATATTGCCCGATAATGATCTGGTATATGACTTGTAAAGTTTATCATATCTTGAAAAATCTTCATTTATTGCTTTTGAAAGTGCCAAAGCACTTCTAAAACTATAGCTTAAGCCTTCTGCTGAACTGGGACTGATAAAGCCTGCAGCTTCTCCAATTAATGCTACCTTACCATTACCTGTAAGGAGCTGATTAATATTTGTTGGCCTTACTAAGTATGCACCTCTGGCTTTTATTTTATCTTCAAAAATAAAACCTTTTTTCTTTAATTTGTCTTTTAACAGTTTAAACTTCTCTACTACATTGCTATTAGGATCTAATGCAGAACCAACGATTATGGCATCATCCTTTGGGATTATCCAAGAGTAAAAGTCAGTAATTTCTCTATCAAAAATTGCACTATGGTAATCGATATTTGTTTCTTTTTTATACCATTCTTGAATAGTGATGTACTGTTTAGGTTGAATTTCTTTTTCAAAAACTTCTCTTCTAATTTTAGAATTCGCTCCATCAGCGCCCACTATTATCCTTGCTTTTTCTTCATACTCCTTGTTATCTTTAATAAATTTTACAATTACTCCACTATCTTCAACGCTAAAAGATTTAAATAAGCAATTGTATTTAATTCTTACTTTATCTGGAATTAGACTTGCTATCCACTTATCAAAACTATACCTATCAATATTAATATAATTTCTTTGATAGTATCTTTCTAGTGAATTGTCAAAATCTAATACCCTAACTGCAAATATCTGGGGACTCTGAAGAACATTTTTGGGAATCCCAAGTCCAAATCTTGCGAGCATCATTTGCGCATCTGGTGCAACCAATCCTCCGCAACTTTTGTCTCTACTAAAAAAATGTTTCTTATTGAAATCTCTTTTTTCAATTACTAAAACGCGATATTTCTCACCAATAAGTCTAGCTAAAGTTGCCCCAGAGGGACCAGCACCTACAATTATGACATCATACATATATGTCCACCCCCCACTGAATCTCACATATCAAACCATCTACATTCTGTATTCTATCACACGGGTTGCTTTGTTTCTATAACTTTAGAATAATGTAACCTCTTTGTTATTAATCGCTTTTATAAGAACTTTCTAGTATAATTATTAAAGGAGTTGATTATGTTGAACATGGAAGATTTGATTTTATTTATATCAGTTTATGCATTTATTATAAACGTATACTCTTTTCTATTGTTTAGGAAGGATAAAAAGTTATCTCAAAGAAATGCTTGGAGAGTGTCTGAGGTTAAGCTTCTTATAGTTTCATTTTTAGGTGGAGCTTTGGGTTCCTTTATTGGAATGCACTACTTTTCTCATAAAACGAAAAAGGCCAGATTCCAAATCGGTCTGCCTCTTATTTTATTGTTAAATTTTGTTTTTCTTTATTATGTATATATTTATTTTCTAGCCTAGCGTTTTGTAAGGAGGATTTTAGCTATGGAGAATTTAAGAAAAAGCAATAAAATATTTTACTTTCCTTTTTTATGGCATGGTCTATTTTT
>CAZRXS010000124.1:0-3098 GCA_964604145.1 uncultured Gudongella sp.
CTGAAGTTCCAATTAAGCAGTTTTTAGCTGTTACAGGATCTGTAAATCAAAAGGGGCAAATACAACCAATTGGTGGAGTAAATGAAAAGATAGAAGGTTTTTATCAGGTGTGTAAATTAATGGGTTTAACTGGTGAGCAGGGCGTTGTAATACCAAAGACAAATATTAAAAACCTAATGTTAAACGATGAGATAATCCAAGCAGTAGAGGACAATAAGTTCCATATCTATGCTATCGATACAATTAAAGATGGGGTTGAGATTTTAATGGGTATAAGCGAAAAAGAGCTTGATAAAATAATAAATGAAAAGCTAGTGAGTATGATAAAAAAAGAGAGTTAAAATTATAGGGGGGATGGTATTGAGATATAATTTTGATGAGATAGTAAATAGGGAAGGGACTTATTCGTCTAAATGGGATCAAAATGTACAGCAGGAACTTTTTCAAAAAACAAATTTACTTCCATTTTGGGTAGCGGATATGGAGTTAAGGACAGCTCCTGAGATAATAGATGCACTTAGAAAGAGAGTTGACCATGGTATTTTTGGTTATAGTGAAAGACCTGAAAGATATTATAAGGGAGTAATAAACTGGACAAGAGATAGATTCGGTTGGGAGATAAAAAGAGAGTGGGTACTTTTTACACCAGGAGTTGTGCCAGGGATTAATTATATTATTCAAGCTTTAACAACAAAAGGTCAAGGTATTATAATAAATGAACCAGTTTATTATCCTTTTAAAGATAGCATCCTTGCCAATGATAGAAAAGTTGCAGATTCACCATTAAAGCTAGAAAATAATAGATACTATATTGACTTTAAAGATTTAGAAAATAAAGCAAAAGATCCTAATAACAAAGTATATATTTTGTGTAGTCCCCACAACCCTGTGTCGAGGGTATGGAGCAAGGAGGAACTTAAGAAAGTTGGAGAAATATGCTTAAAGCACAATATATATATAATCGCAGATGAAATCCATAATGATTTAATTTTTTCAGACCAAAAACACACAATGTTTGCTAGCATTGATAAAAGCTTTGAAGATATTTCACTAACTACGACTTCGCCAAGTAAGACTTTCAATTTAGCAGGTTTTTATGCCTCAAATTTAATAATTCCAAATAATGAATTGAGAAGAAAAGTTGAAAAAACTCTGCTTGCAAATAATATTGGCAATCAAGGACCATTAAGCATAGAGGCTGTTATGGCTGCATATGAACAAGGTAGTGATTGGCTCGGAGAACTTTTAATCTATTTAAAGGGGAATATAGACTTTACTAAAGACTTTTTAAAAAAGAATCTGCCAAAGGTGAGGGTTATTGATACTGAAGGAACTTATCTGATGTGGCTTGATTTTAGAGAGTATGAAAAGGATGGGGAAAAACTTGAGAGACTCTTAATTGACAAGGCAGGCCTTGCCCTTGATGGTGGTACCTGGTTTGGCGAGTCGGGAGCTGGTTTTATGAGATTTAATATAGCAGCTCCACGAGAATTTATAGAAAAAGGCTTGATAAAAATGGCAGAAGCACTAAGTGAATAAAAGAAGAAGTCTGGAAAATCTAATCTCCAGACTTCTTCTTTTATATTAGGCTCGCACTCTTTCTCCTTTTGGATCGTAGAAAACTTTACTTTCCACAAGAGCGTCATATTCTTTTTGACCATTATCTATTTTTATTTTGGTGCCACTGTCTGCATACTTAATGTCTATAAGGACATAACCAATATACTTTTCAACTGTGTAGCCGTAAGTGTAAGTTGTAACTTCACCTATAACTTTACCGTCTACTTTAACCTTGTCTCCTTTTTTTATAAGGGCATCTTGGTCTTTAACAGTAAAGCCAACAAGTTTCCTCTCTGCTCCCTCATCTTTTAGTACACACAGCTTATCTTTTCCGATAAAGTCTTTTTCACAATCCACAGACCATTCAAGATCAAGTTCTATAGGATTAGCACCTTTAAAATCATCTACGGTGATATATCCTTTTTCTGTAGGAAGACTTGTAAGAGTTACATCGGAAGTGATGTGCATAATTCCATAAGGCTTGCCTTTTTCCTCTAAAGCTTCAATGACTTTATCTGTATATTTGGGATTGAAGTATAGCTCATATCCAAGTTCTCCAGTAAATCCAGTCCTTGAGACTATAAGATCAATATCGTCCAATTTATTTTCTTTAAATTCAAAGTAAGCTAAATCATCTATGCTTTGTTCCAACATATCATTTAAAACTGCTTTTGAATTAGGACCCTGAACTGAATATAGAGAAGTTTTTTCTGTTATATCTTTTAAATTTACATCTCTATTTTCTATGTGGTCCTTAAACCATTTGGTGAGCTGATCTATAAATAGGGTGGATACCCAATATCTGTCCTTACCATGATAAAATACAATTACATCATCAAGTGCATGAGCGTCTTTGTTTAGAATAGTAGTATAAGAAGCAGAATAAGGTTCTAGCTCCCCTATTTCATTTACGCACATATAGTCTAAAAAGTCCTTTGCATCTTTTCCTGTGACCTCTAAAATATCGTGTGCAAAGTCAAAATAACCTACTTTATTTCGCACAGCCTCATGCTCTTTTCTCAATAAATCTTGATCTGCCATATTTATCCCCTTTCTTTAAAAGTAATCTATCATAAACTAACTAGCTATAAATATATATACCCAAGCAATTAATTCTTAGTCTAAGATTCGCATATTATTTTAAGTTCAGGTAAAATAACAGGCATTAAAAAAAGCCTTGTAATTTAATTTACAAGACCATTTTAGTTATACTTATAATTATAAACTTAAATTTTGCATTTCTATTCTAAGTTCCTTAACATCCTCTTTAGGACTTGTCTCAATCTTTTTTTCTTCTTTTGGTAATTCTTTTTCTGCCTCTGGAGATTCAATTTTCAAGTCCATTTCAAGAATCTGTGCAAGTGTAAGGGGGCTGCCTTTTTTATTTAATTGAAGTGCATTTAAAGTCATATAAGCCATATCTTTTCTTAATAACCTTGCACCAGGTTTTAAGTCAAGCCCTTTCATTATACCAAGTTTTGTAGCTATATCAGGAACGGAATTGTAAAGTCCAGATTCTTCTTTATAATCTAGTACTC
>CAZRXS010000125.1:0-2953 GCA_964604145.1 uncultured Gudongella sp.
ATTTAAATGATTTTCTAATTGAATGGGATGAAATGAGAAAAAAACACTATAACGGGGAGATTACAGATGAAGAATTTGAGGATTGGAAATTATCATATCCTAAGAAGTCTAGATTAAAAAGATAATTATTATAATATAAGTATAAAAAGATTTAGGTCTGACTGATTGTCACCAGTTTGGAAATAGCTCAATAATAAATACATAATTCAGCCTTAACCCCATCGAATTCGATGGGGTTAGAATATTTCATTAGCAAATTACAAAGTCAAGTTTTAACCGTCTCGAATTCGACACCGTTAGAATTTATCTAAACTTAAAAAATAAATTCACACCAAAAAACACCATAGATTCTTTTAACAAGATTTCTATGGTGTTTCTATTTGTAAACCAGTCGGCATTATTTATCCAGTTATTCTAAAAAACCTTTTTACCCAATTTCGTTCCAGTTGATGATTTTTAATCTCTGTAAGCATTGGTTTTATAAGCTTTTATCTTTTGTTTTAATTATTCCCACTCAATTGTAGCTGGTGGTTTATTTGTTATATCATATACTATTCTGTTTATTGAATCCACTTCATTTATTATCTTTTCAGAGATTTCGCCTAGTATATTCCATGGGATATGGGCGAATTCTGCTGTCATAAAATCTATTGTTGTTACTGCTCTTAATGCTAGGGTAAAGTCATATGTTCTCTCATCTTCTGTTACTCCAACGCTTTTTAGGTTTGTTAAAACTGCAAAGTATTGGTTTAAGTCTTTATCCAGGCCTGCATTTATTAACTCATTTCTAAATATATAATCTGCTTCTTGGAGTATCTTCACTTTTTCTTCTGTTATATCCCCAATTATTCTAATTGCAAGTCCTGGTCCTGGGAATGGTTGCCTCATTACAAGCTCTTTAGGCAGTCCTAATTCTAGTCCAGCCCTTCTTACCTCCTCCTTAAACAAATCTCTTAGTGGCTCTATAATCTCCTTAAAATCGACATAATCAGGTAGCCCTCCAACATTGTGGTGGCTTTTAATTACTGCTCCATCTCCCACTCCACTTTCTATAATATCTGGATAAATAGTTCCCTGTACAAGGTAGTCTACTGTTCCAATTTTCTTTGCTTCTTCTTCAAAAACTCTTATAAATTCTTCTCCAATTATTTTTCTCTTTGTTTCAGGATCACTTACTCCCTTTAGTTTATCGTAGAACCGTTGTTGTGCATTTACCCTTATAAAATTTAGGTCATAATTATTTGTAAATACTTCTTCAACTTGGTTTCCTTCATTTTTTCTCATCAGTCCATGGTCAACAAATATACACGTAAGCTGTTTTCCAACCGCTTTCCCAATCATTACTGCTGCAACTGATGAATCTACTCCTCCTGAAAGTGCACAAAGTACTTTTTTATTTCCAATCGTTTTTTGTAAGTTCTCTACTGAATCTTTTACAAAGTCTGCCATCTTCCAATCTCCACTACATCCTGCTTCTTTAAATAAGAAGTTTTCTATTATCTTATCCATATCATCTGGCAAAGACTGTGTTCTGTAACAAATCTCCATTGTTGGAATATCTAAATTGTAAATTTCTTTCTCTATATATGCGGCTCTCTGTTCATTAACGCTACTTTGTATGCCTGTAAAAATAATTCCTTTTGGATTCATTTCTTTTATTTTGTTAATATGTGTAGTGTATGGAATCACTTCACAATAAACATTTAAATTCCTAACTTTTCCTGCAATCAACTGGCTATATTTTCCTCCAAAATTAATGATTAATACTAATTCTTTCTCCATAAGCGACCTCCTCGTTTTTATAATATACTGGAAAGTACCTCTCCAATGCTATCTCTAAATACTAAATCAGCTCTATTGTCATAGCTTGTAATAGTTTTATTTATTATCACTAAATTTTTACCTCTAAAATACTCTAAAAGGCCTGCCACTGGATAGACATTTAGTGAGGTACCTCCAACAATCATTGTTTCCGAATTTTGGATATAGTTTATTGCATTATCTAAAAGTGACATATTTAAACCTTCCTCATACAAAACCACATCTGGTCTGACTACTCCACCGCAAGCATCACATGTTGGAATCCCTTTTGTTTCAATAACTTTTTTAAGATCATATTTTTCCCCACATGAAACACAATAGTTTTTAAAAACTGAGCCGTGTATTTCAATAACATTTTTTGAACCTGCTAATTCATGCAGTCCGTCTATATTTTGTGTTACAACTGCATCTAATTTACCTCTTTTTTCAAGTTCCGCCAAAGCAATATGCGCTTTGTTTGGTTTTGCATCCGCGTATATTAAATTATTCCTGTAATAATCAAAAAACTTCTCTGTCTCATTTGCAAAAAAACTATGACTTAATAGATACTCTGGAGCATAGCCTAGATCATTGTCTTTTGAATATAAGCCAGCTGCCGATCTAAAATCAGGTATTCCACTTTCAGTTGAAACTCCTGCTCCTCCTAAAAATACGGTGCTTTTACTGGTTTCTATAATCTTTTTTAACTTTTGAATATCCATATCCTCTACCTTTCTTTTTATTCTATTATATATTCTTTTAATGATCGTCTTACGCTACTTACAAAGCTATCTGCAGCTCCCCAATCAAAATTTAAAAACATACCCTGTGAGCTACCAGTAGAAATTACTCGTAAATCTGTATAGTCTTCAATATTATCCAAAGTCACTATAAGTGCTGCCCTATTACTTGCTCTCATAAAATACTTCTCAAATATCAATGTAGCTACCATTTTCCCATTTCCTACATCAATAATCTCTTCATGTACTAATTCTGAATCTTGTGCATTTTTTATTGTTTCCAATGTAGTTAGAGCATCTAGCGAAACTCTAAAATTATCTTTGCTCATTTATTCAACTCTCCTTTTTCTATTTTACTAAAGCAATGTTTTTCTCCAAGTTATTATAATTACTACTATTATATCATTAAATAT
>CAZRXS010000126.1:0-2939 GCA_964604145.1 uncultured Gudongella sp.
AGGTAAGCCAGCTTCAAACTTTTTAGCCAAGCAAGGCATAATGGATACACTATATATCTTTGAAGGATCAACATTCATAAGCTCAGCATAATAGCTCTTTGCAATAGCACCAAACATCTGTTGAGGTGACTTTGCAGTAGAAAGCTGAGGAAGCATATCTGGGTATTGGCTCTTTATAAAGCGAATCCACCCAGGGCAGCAAGATGTGAACATAGGGAAGGTTTCATTTTCGGCATTGCCAAGTCTCTGAATAAACTCAGAGCCTTCCTCCATAATAGTTAAATCTGCACTAAAGTTAGTATCGAAAATATAATCAAAACCAACAGCTCTTAAAGCAGCTGCGAGTCTCTTAACAGTTGCAAAATCTCTATCTAGTCCAAGCGCTTCACCCCATGCTGCTCTTACAGCAGGAGCAATCTGAACAAGTGTAATCTTATCTGGATCGGCTAAAGCTTCAAACACCTCATCTAGGTCATCTCGTTCACGAAGTGCTCCAACAGGGCAGTGAGTTATACATTGACCACAAAGTGCACAATCAGATTCTTCAATTCTAAGGTTTCCAGATACGTCGACATTTGTTCTTGAACCAGTATTAGCTATGTCCCAGATTTGCAAATCTTGAATCTTGTCACAAACTTGAATACATCTCATACATTTAATACATTTTTCATAATCTCTTACTAGCGGGAAATCGTCTGTCCATCTAGCATGAGGGAGTGTCTGATGATAAGGATTTATAATAATTCCTAAATCAGTTGCAACATCTTGCAAAGAACAGTTACCGCTTCTTACACAAAGAGCACAAGTTGCATCATGTTGAGATAAGATAAGCTCAACATTAGTTTTCCTAGCCTCTCTAACCTTTGGACTATTTGTAAGGACAACCATCCCTTCTTCAACAGTATTATTACAAGCAGTAACTAATCTTTCAACACCTTCTATTTCAACGACGCAGACACGACAAGCCCCAATTTCATTTACTTCTTCTAAAAAGCAAAGGCTAGGGATTGTGACATGGATTTCTTTTGCAGCATCCATTATGGTAGTCCCTTCAGGAACGCTTATTGCTTTATTGTTAATAGTTAAATTTACCATCTTTCAATCCTCCCTCCCTTAAGAGCCCCAAAACCAAAGTGGTCGCATCTTAAACATCTCTTAGACTCCTGATTAGCTTCCTCAAGACTCATTCCAAGTTCAACAATATCAAAATCTTCAATCCTATCTGATACAGGTCTCTCAATCATAGTAACTCTACCACAAGGAACTCTATCGGCAATCACAGGTTCGGGAACTACAACGTCAGTTTGAATAATATGGTGATAACCTAAGTATTCATCGATATTTGCTGCAGCTACTTTACCTGCGGCAATAGCTTGAATAACAGTAGCAGGTCCAGAAATACAATCTCCACCAGCAAAGAATCCAGGAATATCCTTAACTCCAGCAGAAGAGAGTGCATCTATAAGACCACGTCTTACAGGGATACCATCCTTTTCAAAATCTTTAGACTCAATACCTTGACCAATAGCGATAACAACCATATCACAAGGAATTCTTATTGGATTTTCTTTAGCATTACGAGGCATTGGTCTGCCAGATTTTATGCCACCAACTATTTGAGGTTGAACCCAAAGAGCAGACACATGACCAGACTCATCTTTCTCAACTTTAATTGGAAGTGCAAGTTCATATATTTCACAGCCTTCTGCAACAGCGCCTTCTATTTCTTCATCCATTGCAGGCATATCAGCTTTTCTTCTTCTATATACAATATCAGAACTGTACGCGCCGAGCCTTATAGCAGAACGGGCCACATCTATTGCAACGTTACCACCGCCTAATACAACTACAGTTTTATCTTCGAAATCAGGATAAATTCCATCACCAATATCTTTTAATATATCAACAGCAGAAACTACTCCAACAGCATCTTCACCTTCAATGCCAATTTTTTTATCAATTTGTGCACCTATAGCAATATACACACTGTCAAAATCATTTTTTAAATCAAGCACTGAAACATCCTTACCTATATTTACTCCTAAATTAACCTTAACACCATTTGAAAGCATAGTGTCTATTTCATGGTCCAACAGCTCTCTAGGAAGTCTATAGTTTGGAATACCGTAGCGGAGCATTCCGCCTAGATGATTCTTTTGCTCAAAGATTTCAACATCATGACCCATTAATGATAAGTAATATGCTGCAGATAATCCACTTGGACCACCACCAACAATAGCGACTTTTTTACCAGTAGATTCAGCAGGATGAGGTATAGGTACATCTCCAGCATTATCAACAGCAAATCGCTTAAGTCCCCTAATATTAATGGAGTCATCAACCATATTTCGCCTACATCTTGTCTCACAAGGATGCTCACATACATAAGCACAAGTAAGAGGCATTGGATTATCTTTTCTAATTAAGGAAACAGCTTCAGCATATCTTCCTTCAGATATTAGAGCGACATATCCAGGTACATCAACACCAGCTGGACATAAGGATACACAGGGTACTGATTGGTACAGACTAAAGTTACATCTGTCCCTAAGTATATGTTCTTCAAAGTCATCTCTAAAGCCCTCTACTCCTTTTAACACCATATTAGCAGCTTCATATCCGATTGCACAATCGGCAGAGTAATAAATACTCCTAGCAGTTTTTTCAATTAAGTCAATAGTCTCTAATGTCCCTTTTCCATCTAGAACATCTTCAAGTAAGCTTTCCAGTTGTCCAAGTCCAATACGACAAGGTACACATTTTCCACAAGTTTGAGCATGCGCCATCTTTAAAAATGATGCAGCCAAGTCAATAGGACACAAGCCTGGAGGTGAAGCAGTGATTCTTTTCTCAAGATCTTTGTACATATCCTCGACAGTAGCCTGAGCCCTGTCTTGTGTAATAATACTCAATCGACTCAAATCAATCCTCTCCTTTTC
>CAZRXS010000127.1:0-2911 GCA_964604145.1 uncultured Gudongella sp.
CCGTATTATAAATCTATCCCTATTTTAGTTTTATTTGCTATTGGATTAGCTATAATTGCTCTAATATCAACAATAACATGGGCATTATTTGGATCTGTATTTCAAAAATTTATGGAGAAAAACTATAAAATTATTAATAGCATTATGGCTGGCCTATTAATCTATAGTGGAGTGTCATTGTTTATATGATTTTTCTATAAAGGCTAAAATCTCCCTAAATAATCTAGGGAGATTGCTATTTAAAATAATTTACTCCTGCTTTAAATATATCTTGATCCTTTTCTCCAACTATGTTTTTATAGATATCTTTGCTTATTCTCTCAGAATGTCCCATCTTGCCAAATATCCTGCCATCAAGATTTGTCAAGCCTTCTATAGCAAGCACAGATCCATTTGGATTAAAGCTTCCATCAAGACTTGCTTTCCCAGATAAATCTACATACTGTGTTGCAATTTGACCATTCTTTATTAATTCTTTTAATAGGATTGGATTGCAAACAAATCTACCTTCTGCATGAGAAACTGGTATTGTATATATTTCTCCAAGTTCAACATTGGATAACCAGGGTGATAACTTAGATGATATTCTAGTATCTACCATGTTAGAAACATAGCTTCCAACTTGATTAAATGTTAAAGTTGGATCTTTTATTTCCAAATCTTTAATTTCCCCATAAGGTAGTAAACCTAATTTAATTAAAGCTTGAAATCCATTAGAAATTCCTAATATTAATCCATCTTTATTATTTAACAAATCTTCTATAGCTTCAACAAGATAAGGATTTCTAAATATTGTCGATATAAACTTGCCTGCACCATCTGGTTCATCTCCAGCACTTAGTCCACCTGGAATCATTAAAATCTGACAATCTTTTATTTCTTCTGCCCAATCTTTAATTGAATCTTTGATATCTAGGCTATACTTGTTTCTAAACACGCTAGTATTTACAATAGCACCGGCTTTCTCAAAAGCATTTTTAGAATCATACTCACTACTTGTCCCAGGAAATACTGGTATAAAAACTTTTGGCTTAGCAATTTTTAGACCCTTATATGGTTTAGTCTTTATATGACTTGTTATGGTTTCAATATCTCCTTTTACATCTACTTTCAAAGGAAATACACTGTTTAATGTTTTTTGCCAGCTATCTATCATTTCATCTAAATCAATAAACTCGTCTTTGTAAATGATTCTAGCATCTTTTATTGTGCTTCCTATCTTTGTAAAATCTGCCCCTAAGAGACTAGCATTAGATGGTTCAATTTCAACTATTATGCTGCCTATTGATTTCTTAAATAATTTTTCTTTACCTATGTTATCCTCAAATTCAAAGCCGATTTTATTACCAAAGCACATTTTAGATATAGCAACTGCAACACCGCCATTTTCTACTGTTTTCGCAGAAAGTATCACTTTTTTATCGACCAATTCTTTAATCTTCGAATATATTCTTCTTACAGCATCAAAATCAGGCATATCATCTTTGTCTGTTGTTATCTCTGTTAAATAAGCTTCCGTTGAATCCTTTTTAAACTCGGGAGATAATATATTTTCAGTATTATCCGTTGCAACTGCAAAAGCAATAATAGTTGGAGGTACTGAAATGTCTTTAAAAGTTCCTGACATACTATCTTTACCACCTATAGCAGCTAAAGCTAACTCTGACTGCGCCTTATATGCCCCAAGTAATGCACTAAATGGTTTACCCCAAGTTCTTTCATCTTCTCCAAGCTTTTCAAAATACTCTTGCATGCTAAGTCTTATCTTGGTGTAATCTCCTCCAAGGGCAACTATTTTAGAAACTGCTTGGACAATTGAATCCACTCCGCCGTGAAATGGACTCCACTGACAAATCTCAGGATCAAATCCAAAACTCATTAAACTACAAGTATTTGTATCTTCTGTCAATACTGGTATTTTTGCAACCATGCCCTCTATTGGAGTAAGCTTGTATCTGCCACCAAATGGCATTAAAACTGTACCTGCACCAACAGTATTATCAAATAATGTATTCATTCCTTGCTGTGAGCAAATATTTAAAGACCCAATAGAATCAGACATTTTTTCTTTAAAATTTCTATTGTCTAAATTACTGTCTTGTTGTTCTTTTGGAGATGCCATTATAACTTTTGTTGTTTGTTTAGCACCATTAGTTTCAAGAAAAGTTCTACTAATATCCAATATTTTTGAACCTCTCCAGAACATCCTTAACCGTCCAGTATCTGTTATATCTGCAACATTTGTAACTTCTAAATTTTCTGTATCCGCTAATTCTTTAAACCTTTTATAATATTTAGGATCTATTACAACAGCCATTCTCTCTTGTGATTCTGAAATTGCAAGCTCTGTTCCGTCTAAACCTTGATACTTTGTAGGAACTAGATCAAGATTTATTTCTATACTATCTGCTAATTCTCCTATGGCAACTGAAACTCCACCAGCACCAAAATCGTTACACCTCTTTATCATCTTAGATAATTCAGGTTCTCTAAAAAGTCTTTGTATCTTTCTCTCTTCTGGTGCATTTCCTTTTTGGACTTCAGCACCGGATTTATATAAAGATTCCTCTGTATGCGATTTTGAAGATCCTATAGCTCCACCAATTCCATCTCTTCCTGTTTTGCCACCTACTAATAAAACTATATCTCCTGTTTGGGGTTTTTCTCGCACTACGTTTTCTTTAGGACTAGCCGCAATTACTGCCCCAACTTCCATTCTCTTTGCAATGTAGCCAGGATGATATATTTCTGTTACTTGACCTGTTGCTACACCAACCTGATTCCCATATGAGCTGTATCCTCTAGCTGCTTCTTTAGATATCCTTCTTTGGGGTAATTTACCATCTAAAGTATCTTCTATCTTCTGTCTTGGGTCTCCACTTCCAGTAACCCTCATAGCTTGATAAACATA
>CAZRXS010000128.1:0-2814 GCA_964604145.1 uncultured Gudongella sp.
ATTCTATACTCTTTTAAAAGTTGAAAGGTTTACAAAATTATTACAGTTTTTCATAAATAGACTAATAAGAAGGTACAAGTGTTATGATTAAGTTATATTTAAGTATTTAGAAAAATGGGAGGAATGAATATGAATATGGCATTTTTTTCTATGTTGCAAATAATAAATATATTAATACTAGTGTTGGTATTTGGATTAGGAATATATTTAGCTATTCTGGCTATTAAAGCTTTAAGAATATATATTGAAAAAAACTCTTAGTTAGTATAATTGGGCTATTAGATAAATTTATCTCTAGGAGGAAAAGTAAATGAAAAAGAAAAATATAATTTCTATTGTTTTTTTAATAAGCATTTTATTGATTACAGGATGTCAAAAGACTAACAATACTCCTTTATTAGCTTCTATATCAATGAAAGCGAGCATGGAACATCTAAATTATGAGGAATTTAAAGATGCCTATGCTCAAGGCGAGGAAAGCTGGATTTCTGAAGAACAATTCTCTGAGGTGAAATCACTCTTAACATCTGGATCTAGCCATAAAACCTATGAACTGCTTAAGTTTGACAATGGCCAAATGATACTAGTAGAGTTTGCTACAATACCACAAAATGGAGAATATAAAGTACAGGGAATAAAAATCATTCCAGATGAGATGAAGGATTTTTTTATTCACTAGTATAGCGGGAGGAACTGATTGAATAAATACTAAAATAAAGATTCTTTAATTACAATCGAAACGACAATTATGTCATAATTGTAGAAAAATGTGTTGTTAGGAATCCTGTCATTCAGAGGAGCGTAGTGACGAAGAATCTGTATTTTAGCTCTAAGATTCCTCGTTACACTCGGAATGACAAACTTTTTTTGGGTGCACAACATTAGTCAAATATTCAACAGCGAAGGAAGGTATAAGCCAAATGAAAAAGAAAATACTAATTCTACTTGCAATAATTATATTTATTTTGCTTGTTTCCTATACATATAATGATACCGCTAGATATTTGATGGAGGATTTTGTATATTTTTTAAAGGCAAATGAGTGCTATGTTTCAAAGCGATATTCAATCGACATCAATTTATAGTATCTTATTTTATTAAGACAGGGAGACAAGGAGGAAAAAATGAAAAAATATCTAGATAATTTACTACTAGCAATTAAAGGAATCGTGTACATATATTTACCTGTGATATTCTTGCTCTTTATTATTTATGAGTTAATCCTTAAAAGACCTATGGTTTTTTATTCTAATAGAATGCTAATCTTTGTTTTTATTGTAGGTATTTGGTCAATAAGGACTTATACTCAAAAAACAATAGAGCAAGATGTCAAAGATTTTGAAAGCTTAAAAAGCTCAATAGACGAAGCTAGATGGGACATTGTTGAGCAGGATGATAATAGTCTAATTGTAAAACCACGATTTGACTTTCCATTTTCATTATTAATTGATGATAAAGTTCAGATTGATTACTCAGACCAAAAGGCCATCGTTTCAGGTCCATGGTATTATGCTCACAATATGGTGAGAGATATTGATGGAAGACCTAGTTTTTGGACAAAGAAGGCTGCAAAAATTGTAGGGCTAATTATTATTATAATATTGTTGTCTATACCAGTTTTTGACGAGTTAGGTATGCCTTGGAAGATAAAAGAAAATCGTCACAAATCTTTTATTGAAAACATCCAAGTAATAGAAATTGATTCAGGAGATAAAACTGGGAATTCAGTACAAAACATCAATAATCAGGGGCAAGGTGCAGAAAGTGAAGACTATATATTTTATGTAGAAAGGGACCTTAATCTTGTAAGAACAAACAAAGACTATACAAATAAAATCTATCTAATTGAAAAATCTCAGGGGTCAAATATAAGCAGAATAAACCTTGCAGGAGATTGGATTTTCTATACAAGTGGAAAAGACTTAAATAGGATTAGAATAGATGGAACGAACAATCAAACAATATATAAATCTGGATATGCACTCGATGTACATTATAAAGATAATTTCTTGTATTTTATTAATCTAGCAGATGGGCACAATGTATATAAAATAGATATAAATGGACGAAATCTTGAAAAGTTCTTAAACGTGGATGCTAGGGATATTGCCTTGTACGATAATAAAATGCTTGTAAGTTATCGAGACAATGACAACTTAAATGTGGTTAAAAGCTTTAGTCTTGATGGTCTTGAAGAGAGTCTTGAACTTGAACTCTTAGCAAATAATCTAGTAAAATGGGATGGATATTATTATTTTATTGGAGAAGATTATAAATTATATAAAAACAAAGCTAATGGTGTAACAGCACCTCAATTATTAGTAGATAAAGAAGTTTCGTCATTTGTAATAACTGATGCGGGAATATTCTACTCTTTACATGCCGAAGATGTTGGATATCCAGGAGAAGATATCTTTAAGATAGACCTAGATGGTAGTCGAGATAGTCTTGTTCTTGAGACACAAAGAGTAGAAGGCTTTACTAAAGTTGGAAATTATGTAATATTTCATTCATCAGATATTGATCATGAATCAGAAACAAAGAGGTTAAATATATTTACAAATAAAATAGAACATATTACAAAAGATGCAAGTATTAAAGATTCTGATAACCCAGTAATTAATAATAATATATCCACAGATTACAGTGGTATAGAAGAATTCGAATCTTCTTCCAAAACAAGCCCAAAAATGATAAGATTTAGTCAAATACAATTATAATAAACGGAGAAGAGTTTTAGAGATATAGAAAACAAAAGGAGCTGTGAACTATGAAAAAAAGAATTGATTTGACAGGAGTTCAAATTGACTGTGG
>CAZRXS010000129.1:0-2747 GCA_964604145.1 uncultured Gudongella sp.
GTGATGTAAGAATGGAAGAAGGTTCACTTAGGTGCGATGTAAATATAAACTTAGTCGACGATAAAAATAAGATTAAGTCTAAAATAACAGAAGTTAAAAATCTGAATTCCTTTAGATCTGTAGTTAAAGCAATTGAATATGAGGAAAAGAGACATTTAAACTTATTATCAAATAATGAAAATACAGAAAATGAAACCAGAAGATGGGATGAAACCCTAGGTCAAACGGTATTAATGCGAAAAAAATTGGGAACATCAGATTATCGTTTTGTAAATGAAGCTGATATAATCCCAATTAAAGTTGAAAGAACTTGGTTAGATAAGTTACAAGAGGCTATGCCAGAACTTCCTGATGCAAAAAAACAAAGATTTATAAAAGAGTATTCATTAAGTGAATATGATGCTGGAGTTTTAACACAGGCAAGAGAGCTTGCAGACTATTTTGAAGAAGTTTTAAGTTATATAGGGGACAGTAAGATAGTGAGTAACTGGGTTACGGGAGATGTTTTAAGAAGATTAAAAGAAGAAAATGAGGAAATCCAAGATACTAAATTATCGGCTAAAATGCTTGCAGAACTATTGGAACTAGTTAAGGCTTCTAAAATAAATAATAATACAGCTAAATCAGTTTTAAGAGAGATATTTGAAACTGGAAAATCTGCAAAAGAGATAGTAGAAGAAAAGAAGCTTTCCCAAATAAGCGACCAAGACGAACTTGAAAAAATGGTAGCCAAAGTGTTGGATGATAACCCACAATCTATTGAAGATTTTAAAAATGGTAAAGACAGGGCCATTGGATTTTTAGTTGGTCAGATTATGAAAAGGACAAAAGGAAAAGCCAATCCTCAACTAGTCAATGCTCTTTTAACAGAAAAAATCAAAGAACGATAATTAGGGGGAGATTAGAGTGAAAATTGGCAAAGTTCCAAATGAACTACTAGAGAAATTAGTATTTGAAAATATTACGCTTAAAAGAGAAGAAGTTCTTGTTAGAGCAAGTATTGGAGAAGACACAGGCGTTATTGACCTTGGAGATAATCTTTGTGTAGTTAGTACAGATCCGATTACAGGGGCTACAAAAGAGCTAGGAGGACTAGCAATTCACGTTTCATGTAATGATGCAGCTACAAAAGGAGCAGAACCAGTTGCCATTCTTTTAACCATACTCTGTCCAGAAAACACAACACAAGAGGAATTAGAATTTGTAATGAAGCAGGCAGGATCTGCTGCAAAGTCTGTTAATGTTGAAATTATTGGTGGACACACAGAGGTAACAGATGCAGTAAATAGAATGGTTTTAAGTACAACAGTAATTGCAAAGATGAAAAGAGGAGACTTGATGGGATATGAGGATATATATATTGGAGATAAAATTGTATTATCAAAATGGATAGGATTAGAAGGAACTCATATATTAGCTGGAGAGCTTCGTGATAAACTTAAAGACCAATTAAGCCCTGAAGAAATAGAAGAAGCTATCTCGCTTGGAGATTATTTAAGTGTTGTAAAAGAAGGCCTTATTGCTAGAGAGTATGGAGTTAAGTATATGCATGATGTCACAGAAGGTGGTATATATGGCGCTATTTGGGAGGCAGGAAAAGCTATAGGAAAAGGAATCAATCTTTTTGAAGATAGACTTCCAATAAAAGCCATTACAGAAAAACTTTGTGAGATTTTAAATATAGATGTAAAAAAGTTGATTTCAAGTGGAAGCATGATTATGGTGGTCCCAGAAAATGATGTAACTGCATTTATAGACAGACTAGAAAAAGAAGGAATTTATGCTTCAGTTATAGGCGAGGTAACAGAAGAAGGAGTGTACGCAATAACAAAATTAGGAAAAGATGAAATCTTTTCCCCTGGAACAGATGAGTTATATAAGGCGTTAGAACTTTAACCTGCTGATATTACATTATGGTTACATCTCTTCTAATGTGATTGATTCAGAGCTCTTTAAATGATATAAATAACATAAAGAAGAGGGCTGATAATGAGAGGAGTATCCAATGAAAAAGATAATTATTTTATTTACTATAATAATAACTGTATTGATATTTTCAACTGTTTCATTTGCCAACAGCGATATTCAGATTGCTGTAAATGGGAGTTTGTTAGAAGTACCAAAAGTTAATATTTTAATGGATGGAAATGCTTTAAAATCAGAGGTACCCTCATTTATTATGGAAAGCAGAACTCTTGTACCTATTAGATTTGTAGCAGAGAGCTTTGGTGCAAAAGTTGATTGGGAAAACTCTACACGAACTGCAACGATAAACCACAATGGAAATAAGGTTGATTTATCCATTGATTCAAATGTTGTTTTAGTAAATGGGGATAAAGTACAGTTAGATGAAAACTCAACCCCAAAGCTTGTAACCTTTAAAGAGCTAAAGGATTCTAGGACCATGGTACCGGTAAGATTTGTATCAGAAGTTTTGGGATACATAGTTGATTGGGATAAGAACACTTACACTGCAAAGATAACTTCTCCATCTTCAATTGTTAATCCGGCTTTAGATGAAATATCGATCAATAATATAGATTTGATTAAAAGCCCCGGGGGAAATCATAGCATCTTGATTAAGAGTGATAAAGAGATAAAATATACAACATCTTTCTTATCAGCTTCAAACAAACTTGTAATTGATATGGAGAATTCAAAGTTAAATAATATTGAGAACTTCAGCATACCATATGATATGACAGTTATGGATGAAATTATACAAAGAGTCCAATATTCTCAGTTTA
>CAZRXS010000130.1:0-2725 GCA_964604145.1 uncultured Gudongella sp.
GGCATTTAAACTTCTACTTGCTAAAAAAACGAGTATTTGCTATAATCATAGCTATTATATAACGTTAAAAAAGAAGTAGTAGGGTAGAAGCCTTTTTAGAGAGCTGTCATTTGGTGAAAGATAGTAAGGTTAAAGCTTGAACTCGTCTTTTAAGTTTCTGGACTAAAATCCAGACGTCCTCTCCCGTTAAAGAGAAAAAAGTGGATTAATCAATAAGAGTGGTACCGCGGAATAACCTTTCGTCTCTAATATAGACGGAGGGTTTTATTTTTGTAAATTTTAAGGAGGTAATAACGATGAGAGAATACAATCCAAAAGAGATTGAAAAAAAGTGGCAGGATATATGGGATGAAAAAGAGGTATATAAAGCTAGTAATAGGAGTGAGAAACCAAAGTTCTATGCCCTTGTAGAATTTCCATATCCATCATCAGAAGGTTTACATGTAGGGCATCCTAGGCCATATACAGCACTTGATATTGTTTCAAGGAAAAAAAGATACCAGGGTTACAATGTTTTATTTCCAATGGGTTGGGATGCATTTGGCCTACCAACAGAAAATTATGCCATTAAAAACAAGGTCCATCCTAGGATAGTTACAGAAAAAAACATAGCTAGTTTTAAAGCCCAGCTTAAGTCCATTGGATTTTCATTTGACTGGTCAAGAGAAGTAAATACAACCGATCCAGAATACTATAAGTGGACACAGTGGATATTTTTAAAATTATTTGAAAACGGACTGGCATATAAAAAAGAGTTTCCAATTAACTTTTGTACATCTTGTAAAGTAGGACTTGCAAATGAAGAAGTAGTTGGTGGAGTTTGTGAAAGATGTGGAAGTGAAGTAGTAAGAAAGGTTAAAAATCAGTGGATGTTAAAAATAACAGAATATGCAGAAAGGTTAATTAGTGATCTAGACCTAGTAGATTATATTGAAAGAGTAAAAACTCAACAGACAAATTGGATTGGAAAATCGGTTGGTGCAGATTTAGAATTTAAAATAGCAGGCGGAGATGATAGTCTATCTGTATTTACAACAAGACCAGACACATTATTTGGAGCTACCTATATGGTAATTGCTGCAGAACATCCACTAATAAATAAATATCATGAAAGAATAGAAAACTTTGCAGAAGTAGAACACTATATAGACGATGTCCAAAATAAATCTGACTTTGAAAGAACAGAAATGTCAAAAGCAAAATCAGGAGTTGAATTAAAGGGGCTAAAGGCTATTAACCCAGCTAATGGAGAAGAAATACCAATATGGGTATCTGATTATGTTCTTATGAGCTATGGAACAGGAGCAATTATGGCGGTTCCAGGACATGACCAAAGAGACTGGGAATTTGCTAAAAAATTCAACCTACCAATAATTGAAGTAATAAAAGGTGGAGATATTGAAAAAGAAGCCTATACAGATGTAGACTCTGGAATACTTGTAAACTCTGACTTTATAAATGGAATGGAAGTAAAGGAAGCAGTTGCCTATATGATAGATTGGATTCAAAAGAACAATCTAGGCGAGAAAAAGATAAACTATAAACTTAGGGACTGGGTTTTCTCAAGACAAAGATATTGGGGGGAGCCAATACCCTTGGTTTATTGCGAAGATTGTGGCTGGGTGGCACTTCCAGAAGAAGAATTGCCATTATTACTACCAGAGGTTGATAACTATGAACCAACTGAAACTGGAGAGTCTCCACTAGCAAATATGGATGAATGGGTTCATACAACTTGTCCTAAATGTGGAAAACCAGCCCATAGAGAAACAGATACAATGCCCCAATGGGCAGGTTCAAGCTGGTATTATCTAAGATATGTAGATCCACATAATAATGAAGCTTTTGCATCTAAAGAAGCTCTAGAATATTGGAGTCCTGTTGATTGGTATAATGGAGGAATGGAACATACAACATTGCACTTGCTATATTCAAGATTCTGGCATAAATTCCTTTATGATATTGGTCAAGTTCCCCATCCAGAACCCTATGCCAAAAGGACTTCCCATGGCATGATTCTTGGAGATAACAATGAAAAGATGTCTAAATCAAGAGGAAATGTAGTAAATCCAGATGAAATAGTTAAAGAACTTGGAGCAGACACCCTTAGAACATATGAGATGTTTATTGGCGATTTTGAGAAAAGTGTACCATGGTCTGAAAGTGGAGTTAGAGGCTGTAGAAGGTTTTTAGATAGGGTATGGAAATTGCAAGAAATTGTTGTAGAAGGAGATAAGTATTCTCCTGACTTAGAATCTAGTATCCATAAGACTATTAAAAAAGTAACAAATGACTTTGAAACCCTTAAATTTAATACAGGGATTGCAAGTTTAATGAGTCTTTTAAATGAATTTAACGATATAGGTAAGATAAGTAAAAAAGATTTTAAAAGTTATTTAATATTATTAAATCCAGTTGCACCACATATTACAGAAGAACTTTGGGAGATAATAGCTATAGGTGGATATTTATTTGAGACAAACTGGCCAGAATACGATGAAGATAAGACGATAGACAAAGTTATCCAAATGCCAGTACAAGTTAATGGTAAAGTTAGAGGAACAGTAGAAGTGACCATAGATGAGCCACAAGATAGCATTCGAGAAAAAGCAAATAGGGAAGAATCTATAAAAAGACACACAGAAGGCAAAAAAGTTGTAAAAGAAATTTATATACCAGGGAAAATATATAATATTGTTGTAAAGTAACATGTAAAATGTGTTTA
>CAZRXS010000131.1:0-2717 GCA_964604145.1 uncultured Gudongella sp.
GATTTGTGAATTATGAATTGTGAATTATCTTTTTTTGTTATATAATAAAATATACCGACCGACTATTCGGTCTTAAGTTTTTTATATCAGGGGGAAAGAAGATGAAAAAAAGGAAATACTTTATAATAACAGCTACATTGATTTTAGCTATGGCTATAACAGCTTGTAATGGTAATAAAACTGAAGAAGTTGAAGTTGAAAACTATACTCCAGTAGAAATTTGTACTACTCAAAGTCGAGATATTAACAATGAAGTTACTTTTAATGGTAAGATTTTAGCCAATGAGGAGATTTTTGTTATTCCAAAAGCAGCGGGTATTGTAACTGCTGTAAACTTTAAACTTGGGGATAAGGTAAATAAGGGCGATATATTATTTACAATTGAAAAAGGGGATATTTCAAATTCTGTAGCCCAGGCTTCAAATGGGGTAAGCCTTGCACAAAAAGGAGTTGCCCAAGCTAAAAATGGGCTTGAATCTGCAAAGATAAATTATGATCTTAATAAGGAAAAAATTGAAAATGCAATTCTTAACTATGAGAGGACAAAAGAATTGTATGAACAAGGTGCAGTATCTAAGAGTCAATTAGAGCAAGCCGAAATAGGGGCTAATGAAAAAAATCTTGATGCTCTGCAAGCTAGTGTAACCCAAGCTGAGATTGCTTATCAACAGTCTTTAAACCAGCTGACACAAGCTCAGATATCCTATGAACAAGCTGTGGATGGCTTAGATAATACAAAGGTAGAAGCTCCAATGACAGGTATTTTATCTGTGCTTAACGTTAAACAAGGGCAAATCGCCGGGAGTGGCCAGCAAGCTGCATCCATTGTAGATGTAAGCCAGGTCTACATACAATTAAGCGTTGTAGAAAGTGTAGTTAACGATATACATGAGGGGGATGAAATTAAATTAGAGGTTCCATCAGCATCTTCAGATGAGATTATAAGTACAGTAAGCTATGTCAGCCCATCTGCAGATCCCATGAATAAGCTATATACAATTAAAAGTTATATAGATAATCCAGAATTTAAAATTAGACCTGGAATGAGTGCAAAGGCAACAATTAGCTTAGAAAGCGCAGAAAATGCTATTGTTATTCCTTCAAATGCTATTATTAACAGAGGGGATAAAAACTTTGTATTTGTTGTAGAAGACGACAGGGCAATTGAAAGAGAAATCAAAACAGGTATTGATACAGGGGAATTTGTAGAGGTTCTTTCTGGATTAGAATTTGATGAATATATTATTATTGAAGGACAGTTTTATGTGTCAGATGGCTCAAAAGTTAAAGTAGTAAGGGGTGAATAGTCTTGAATCTATCGAAGTTTTCAGTTAAACGACCCGTTACTATTACAATGTTTATATTAATTATTATTATACTAGGCTCAATTTCACTTACAGAGTTACCAATAGATTTATTTCCTGAAATTGAAGTTCCAGTTGCTGTAGTAGCAACCAATTATTCTGGTACAGGACCCCAAGAGATGGAAAATCTGGTGACTAAACCTCTAGAAGGTGCAATTGCAACAGTTGGAAATATTGAAAATATAAGCTCTATTTCATCAGAGGGGTCTTCTATTGTTATTGCTCAATTTGCTTTTGGAATTGATATGGACCTGGCTACTCTTGAGATGAGAGAAAAGGTTGATTTAGTTAAAGGTTTTTTACCAGACCAATCTGGTGAGCCTTTAGTAATAAAGATTGACCCCAATGCACTTCCGGTATATCAATTAGCCCTATCTACAAAAGGTGATTTGGCAGGCCTGCAAAGCTTAACTGAAGATACAATAAGTCAAAGATTTGAAAGAATTGATGGAGTTGCATCAGTGGATATCCTAGGTGGCTTTGCGAGAGAGATAGAAATAGCAGTAAATCCTAATGAGCTTGCAAACTTAGATTTAAATATAAACCAACTATCCCAAATTATAAGTTCATCCAATTTAAACCTGCCAGGTGGTAGTGTTAAAAATGGGGAACAAGAGTACTCTGTTAGAATAACTGGTGAATTTAATGATGTCGAAGAAATAAGGGATATGGCAATACCCCTAAATTCAGGTGAAGTTTTAAAGCTATCCGATATTGCTAAAGTAGGCCTTGTAAGAAAAGAAATTAGCTCGATCTCTAGAACCAATGGAGAGAATAGTATAAATTTATCTATGCAAAAACAATCGGGTAAAAACACAGTACAAGTTTCTAACCTTATAAACAAAGAAGTTGAAAAATTAATTAAAGACTATCCGGATATAGAGGTAGATATTGTCCAAGATAGTGCTGACTTTATAACTAAATCTATTAATACCGTAGTAAAAAATACGCTGTTTGGATCAATTTTTGCGGTATTAATACTTTATATATTCTTAAAAAACATTAGAACAACTTTAATTATTGGGGTATCTATTCCCATATCACTGATCTCATCATTTATACTTTTGTATTTTAATGGCATAACTTTAAATATTTTAACACTAGGAGGTCTGGCTCTTGCGGTTGGAATGCTAGTGGATAGTGCGATTGTCGTACTTGAAAATATATTCCGATTTAATTCTGAAGGTTATTCAAGAAAGGATGCAGCTGTAGAAGGTGCATCTGAAGTTGGAATGGCAATAACTGCATCTACCTTGACAACTGTTGCTGTATTTATTCCAATAGTCTTTGTAGAGGGCGTAGTTGGAACTATTTTTAAAGACTTTGCAATTACAGTAACTCTTTCACTATTAG
>CAZRXS010000132.1:0-2711 GCA_964604145.1 uncultured Gudongella sp.
GTTCAAAAAGAGAGAGAAGTTCACCGACTGAAAGACTTCTTATGAAAGGGTAGATTGAAAACCACCTCGGAGTACAATCCTGAAACACTAGTAGGGAATTGCGTTAGCTACGTTACAGCTTTCTATTTGTAATTTAGGTGGAAACGAGCTTATAACACTTGTCCTTTTTTGGATAAGTGTTTTTTTAATTTAGAAATTGGGAGTGATAAAATGAAAGATAAAATTGTTGCAAAATTTGGAGGCAGTTCTTTAGCAGAGAGCAATCAGTTTAGGAAAGTAAAAGAAATTGTAATGGGAAATAATGAACGAACGCTTATCGTTGCCTCAGCACCAGGAAAGAGGTTTAAAAAAGATCATAAGGTTACAGATCTTTTATATATGTGCCATCAGCTAG
This sequence comes from uncultured Gudongella sp., assembly GCA_964604145.1. Lineage (GTDB taxonomy): Bacteria > Bacillota > Clostridia > Tissierellales > Tissierellaceae > Gudongella. The sequence goes on from CAZRXS010000132.1 coordinate 395, forward strand.
CTTCCCATGGTCTTAATTTTGAAGATGTATTTAAGCTAGTAAGAAATAGATATACGGATATTTGTGAAGATTTAAATTCCAGTATAGAGATACAAGAAATCTTGGATAAGGTATTTGAAAACATCACAAATGGAGCTAGCAAAGATTATTGCGCAAGTAGGGGTGAGCATATTAATGCTAAGATACTAGCTGCATACCTAGATTATAATTTTGTAGATTCAAAAGAGATTATTAGCTTTGACCATAAGGGAAGGTTTGATGAAAAAGAGACAAAAATCCTTATTGAGAAAAATAAAGATAGATTAATAAACTCAGTTGTCCCAGGGTTCTATGGAGCAAATAAGGATGGTGAAATAGTTTGCTTTTCAAGAGGAGGTTCTGATATAACAGGTGCCATTCTGGCTGATGCTACAGATGCTAGGCTTTATGAAAACTGGACGGATGTTTCGGGATTCTTAATGGCTAATCCGAAAATTGTTCAAAATCCACAACCTATTAAATCAGTCACTTACAGAGAGCTTAGGGAATTATCATATATGGGTGCACCTGTTCTTCATGAAGAGGCAATTTTCCCAGTTAGAGAAAAGGGAATCCCAATTCATATTAAAAACACAAACAATCCTGAAGATATGGGAACATTAATTGTACCAGATAGCTGGCCAGCAGATAATAAAAATATTATTACTGGAGTTGCAGGTAAAAAAGACTTTACTGTTATATCAGTAGAGAAGACACTTATGACAGCCGACAAGGGTTTTTTTAGAAAAATGATTTCTGTATTTGAGACAAATGATATACAAATTGAGCATATGCCCTCAAGCATTGACTCTATATCGATTATAGTCTCAGATAAGCAATTAAATTCAAAACTAAATAAAGTAATGGAAGAGATAAATATTTACTGCAGCCCTGATAATATACTCACCTATCCGAAAATGTCCTTAATCGCAGTAGTTGGGCGCGGTATGATAAATACAAAGGGAATATCTGCAAGGGTGTTTAGGGCATTATCAGAAAATGGAGTAAATGTAAGGATGATCTCCCAAGGCTCAAGTGAGCTTAATATAATAGTGGGTGTTGAAAATATAGATTTTGAAAAAGCCATTACTGCAATATACTATGCATTCCAAAATGAGGAGGAAAATAATAATGAAAAAATATAATCTAGCGGTTATAGGAGCAACAGGACTGGTAGGAAGAAAGATTTTAGAAATTTTACAAGAGAGAGAATTTCCTATTCAAAACTTACACTTGCTTGCATCTAAGAAGTCAGAAAATGAAAAGGTCATGTTTAATAATCAAGACTATAAGGTGAAAGCATTATCGGAGGACTCATTTAATGAAGATATCCATATAGCTTTTTTTGCTGCAGGAGGAGGTATAAGCGAAAAGTATGCTCCCGTAGCTGCTGCTAAAGGAATAGTTGTAATAGATAATAGTTCAGTTTTTAGAATGGACCCAGAGGTACCTCTAGTGGTGCCAGAAACAAATCCAGAAGCTATTGAGGATCATAAAAATATTATAGCAAATCCAAATTGTTCAACTATCCAATGTATGCCTGTTTTAAAACCAATATTAGATAAATATGGGATAAAGAGAATAGTGTATTCAACTTATCAAAGTGTATCTGGTTCAGGAACAAAAGGTCTAAGAGATCTTGATAAAGGTTTGGTAGAATTTTACCCATATTCAATTAAAGGGAATGTCCTACCCCATATAGATGTATTTTTAGAAAATGGATACACAAAAGAAGAAATGAAGATGATTGAAGAAACTAAAAAGATACTAGAAGATGATGATCTTAAAATAACTGCTACTGCGGTAAGAGTACCTGTTAGATTTGCCCATAGCGTTTCAGTTAATTTAGAACTTTTATCAGAATTTAAAGTAGAAGATATAAAAGAGTTACTCCAAAATTCAAAAGGGCTAGTATTAAAAGACGATATTGAAAATGAACAATATCCAATTCCAGAAGATGCAGAAGGTGCAGATAAAATTTTTGTAGGTAGAATTAGAAGAGATTATAGTTTAGACAATGGTATAAACCTTTGGATAGTAGCTGATAATATTAGAAAAGGGGCTGCATTAAACTCAGTTCAAATTGGGGAATTATTAATCGAGAAGGGGGAGTTAAAGTGATTAATATCGGCTTATTAGGACTTGGAACAGTAGGTCAAGGTGTTGTAAATATTCTTTCTAAAAAAAGAGATGAACTAGAAATGGTTTTAAATGATGAGATACTAATAAAGAGAATCCTTGTTAAAGACTTAGAAAAAAAGAGAGATATTGAAGTTGAATCAGAAAAATTGACTCTTGA
>CAZRXS010000133.1:0-2673 GCA_964604145.1 uncultured Gudongella sp.
GCAAAAAATGGAATATTTCCAGTAGATGATAAGACAATCCAATATCTAGATGAACATACAAAAAGGCCTTATAAAATTTATATGCCCGATATTGATTGCCAATACGATAAGATTTACGAAATTAATTTATCTACTATAAGACCAACAGTTTCATTTCCACATAGCCCTGATAATACAAGGACAATAGATGAGATAAATAAAGCTAATAGGGTTAGGATTGACCAAGTGGTTATAGGTTCTTGTACAAATGGAAGAATCCAAGATATGAGAATGGCCGCAGAAATCCTAAAAGGAAGAAAAGTTGCCAAAGGAGTAAGGACTATAATATTCCCTGCAACACAAAAGATATACTTGCAATCGATAGAAGAGGGTCTAGTAAAAACATTTATAGAAGCAGGAGCTGTATTTTCCACACCTACCTGTGGACCCTGTCTAGGAGGGCATATGGGGATATTAGCAGAAGGTGAAAAGGCTGTCTCAACTACTAATAGAAATTTTATAGGTAGAATGGGCCATAAAGAATCAGAAGTTTATCTTGCAAGTCCATATATTGCAGCAGCATCAGCAGTAAAGGGATATATCGCGGGACCACAGGAATTGGAGGATTAGATATGAAATTAACTGGAAAAACGATTAAGTTCGGAGATAATATAGATACTGATTTAATAATTGCAGCAAGATACCTGACAACATCAGACCCAATAGAACTTGCTAAGAATTTAATGGTAGATTTAGATAGTACAGTAGCTGGAAGAATATCTAATTATAAGATAATGGTTGGAGGTAAAAATTTTGGTTGCGGGTCCTCTAGAGAACACGCTCCCATAGCTATTAAGGGTAGTGGAATAGGATGTGTTATAGCTGAAAGCTTTGCAAGGATTTTTTATAGAAACTCGCTTAATATAGGATTGCCAATAATTGAAAATGCAGAAGCTGCTCAAAATATAGATGAAGATGATGAAATAGAGATAGATTTTTCAAAAGGCACTATCTATAACAAGACAAAAAACGAAGGTTATAAAATAGATAATTACCCTGAATTTATTCAAGAGGTAATTTCTCAGGGTGGATTAGTAGAATATATAAAAACACAAGGAGTAAGTCAAGATGAAGTATAAAGTAGCTCTAGCAAAAGGAGATGGAGTAGGACCTGAAGTTTTGGATGCTGCACTCCTTATTTTAAAAACAATTCAAGAGAAGTTCGCCATAGATATCGAATATACAGAAGTATTAGTTGGGGGAGCGGCATATGATAAGCATAAAAACCCACTACCAGAAATCAGTTTAAAAAAGATTGAGCAATCTCATGCAGTCCTTTTTGGAGCGGTTGGTGGTAGTAAGTGGGATAATCTACCATTAGAAATGAGACCTGAAAAAGCAATTTTAGGACTAAGACAAAAAATGAATCTCTATACCAATCTTAGGCCGGGAATTCTATTTTCGGATTTAATAGAAGCATCACCACTTAAGAATCGCATTGTAGAGGGTGGCTTTGATATTTTAGTAGTTCGAGAACTATTGGGTGGAATATACTTTGGAGAAAAAGGCAGATTAAATATTGACAATAAGAGGGTGTCTTTTGATAAGGAAGTTTATAGTGATTTTGAAATTGCTAGGATTGCTAAGAGAGCCTTTGAATTTGCAATGGCTAGGGGGAAAAGGCTTGTAAGTGTCGATAAAGCTAATGTGCTTGAAAGCTCAAGGCTTTGGAGAGAAGTGGTTAAGGAAGTTGCCCTAGATTATCCAGAAGTTTCTTTATCTTATATGTATATAGATAATGCGGCTATGCAAGTTGTCAGAGATCCCAAGCAATTTGATGTAATCTTTACTTCTAATCTATTTGGAGATATTCTCTCGGATGAAATTAGTATCTTAACAGGTTCAATAGGACTATTGCCATCGGCAAGTCTTGGAGATGACTTAAAAGGATTATATGAACCAATTCATGGTTCAGCTCCAGATATTGCAGGCATGGATATTGTAAATCCCATTGGAGCTATCTTATCAGCTTCTATGATGCTAGAACATTCCTTAGACAATAAAAAAGCCGCCATGGCTATAAAAGGAGCGGTTTCCAAGGCGTTAGAAAAAGGCTATAGAACAAAGGATATTGCCCTAGATTCCGAAGCCTTTATAGGAACAAAAGAGATGACAAAAAGAATTATAGAAATGCTTAAATTTTAAAAATATAGAACTATTTTTAAGGAAGGCAAAAATAAAATAGAAATATTTAAAAATATTAAGAAAAGAGGCTTGACACCGGTGGAAAATAGATATAGTATTGTATTTAATTTAAAAAACATAAAAGTAGTGACGGAGACAAAACTGTTTCTTCTTAACAACAGAGAACTGATGTATGGTGAGAGTCAGAGTTAAAGAAAACAGCAATGATCACTCCGGATACTGTCAAGGCGAAATGTAAAGAGTAGCCAAGATCGGGAGTCTTATACTATAAGACGAGTCACCGTTACATGACTAGGGCTAGATAGCATTTGGCCTTATAAGTTAATTTTCGTAAGAAAATTATAAACTTGGGTGGTACCACGAAAATTCGTCCCTAGTATATTTAAATATACTAGGGATTTTTTTTACACAAAAAAACAAAAGCAAAGATCCTTCGTTACACTCAGGATGACAAGCTTTTTCTGTCATTCCGAGCCCGTCGAGGAATCT
>CAZRXS010000134.1:0-2515 GCA_964604145.1 uncultured Gudongella sp.
GATCCATGGCTTTTATAAAGAAAGCTTCAAATTAATTATAAAACTGAAACAAGAGAGGTGCGGAAGTTGAATCGCTTCCACACCTCTTTTTGTGTTTTATATTTGAAATGTTCCTCTACATTGATACTCCGACTTTTAATCTATATAAACTATTTTTGTAGTCCTAGTAACCCTGCCATCTTCTTTTTTTCCTTCAAAGCTTAGCACATAAAACTTTTCTTTAAGGGCTTCTTTAACCTGAAATTCTAGCATTTCTCCATTTGCCTCTATATTATAAGCTATTCCATTTAATATAAATCTATAATCTACACCATTTTTATCCCCCGTAATTCTTGCCCTAAATAGTGGTTTTTTAGTATCAAACTTTTCACCCATAATAAAATAAGGATAGATATTGTGATTCTCTATTGGCATTTCTTTTACACTTAGAGCTTCAACTTCACTAAGGACCCTTAAATGGTTTTTTGAACATATCTTTTCAATATCTTCATCTGAATACCCGCGTAGGACAAGTTCATCAATAATAAGGCCAAGTTTGGATGCATCTGGCAAATCTTTTGGTAAAATCGCTCCATCAAAGTCAGAACCTAATCCCACATGGTTTATTCCTATTAAATCTACAATGTAATCTATATGGTCTACAATATATCCTACATTCGCTGTTTCTCTAGTTTTTACAAATTCATCGTGATATACAACTCCGATCACTCCACCATTTTCCCCTATAGCTAAGATTTGATCATCAAAAAGATTTCTAATATGAGGATTTACAGAATAAGACCCTGAATGAGAAGCAATAATCGGTGTTTTTGAATACTTTATCACATCCCAAAATGAAGCTGGAGAAAGATGACTTACATCTATAATTATTCCTAGTTTATTCATTCTTTCAATAGTTTTTATACCTAATTCAGTTAAGCCAACCGGCGATCTAGTTCCATTTTTATCTCCAAAAGCTTTATGGAGTCCTTCTCCAAGTACATTTGAATAATTCCAGGTAAAGCCTATGGATCTTACTCCTAAATCATAGTACTGGTTTAGAATTTCTTCGCCGTTTTCTTTTGATATAAAATAAGCCCCTTCTATTGCAGGAACTGCAGCAATTCTATTATTAGCTAAAGTTTCATTTATTTGTTCTACTGATGGTGCAATATTCAGTTGATCTTGATTTCTTTTTTGCGTGTAGTAAAGACCATTTATTAAGGCAAGAGTTCTACTTACGCTCCTATTCGGATTTCCATAAAATGGGGAAGAATACGCAGCAAAATATGCGACTTCAAGATTCCCTTTTTTCATCTTTGGAATGTCTATCTGAAGTGATGTTTCTTTTCTTATATCAATTATAGGAAGCCATGTTTCTTCATCTACTATTTTCATCATAGTATCATTATGACTATCAACAATCCAAAACCTTTGTTTTTGATGAAGAGAAATTTCTCCATAAGATTTTTTATTATAAGGAAATACTATTAATAATAAAGTTATTACCAATACCAAGCTAAGAGGTCTCATAATTTCCTCCTTGTATTTTCTAGTTTTCACAGAATTTTAAATAAAGTTTCTCTCTATCTATACTTTTAGTCTTCATTTAATCACTATCTTAATATATCATGTTAATTATAGGGTTTTACTATTCTTTTGTCTAGTAAAAAAGAGCTTCACTCATACTTAGGAAAGACCACAGGAATAGTTTTTCTTCCATGGTGGCGATTTATAGGAGTATTGTAAGTTAAGATTTAATATTGTTGTAACTTTTTTGTAGTATATTAATCTATAAAATACAGTATAATGCTTTTAAGGAGGCGATAAGTCTTATGAAATCCCGATTTAAATTTTTAAATTTGCTACTGGTATTAATATTAGTCCTGTCAGTCTTTTCTGGATGTAGTTCAAAATCAGCTGATGATATGGCAAGCCAAGCACCGAGTTCTTCACCAGATACCGAGAATGTAATGGAATCTGCTATTGAAGAAGAACGAGGTGAAGATGGTAAAAATCTTGGTTTTAGTTCAGCTTATGTAGGTGGTATTGAACCAGATAAAGTTATTACAACAGTATTCTTAGGTTTTGAAAGCACAGAGTTTGAAAAATCTTTAGATCGAATGTATGCTTTAATTGAAGAAAACAAGGGGTATATCTCATCATCAAATATATACTATAGAAACTACTATGATACACAGAGAATGAGAAGTGGAGAATTTGCAATCCGAATTCCTAGAGATAAGCTTAATCAGTTTAAAAATCAAGTTTCTGATATAGGCAATCTAGTAAATGAATCCAGTAGCAAAGAAGATGTTACAAGGTATTATACTGATACTGAATCAAGGCTTAAGGTTCTGGAGATCAAAGAGTCAAGACTACTTAGCCTTCTAGAAAAGGCTGAAAAAATTGAAGATATTATTGCACTTGAAAATCAGTTAAGTGAAGTTATATCTGAAAAAGAAGAACTTAAAAAGACATTAGTAAGCTTAGATGATAGAATTGACTACTCAACTGTAAACCTTTCTTTAGAAGA
>CAZRXS010000135.1:0-2503 GCA_964604145.1 uncultured Gudongella sp.
GTAAAAAAACTCTCGAAATCCCAAAATATAGGGACGAGAGTTACCCGCGTTGCCACCCTAGTTAGTCTTTTTAGACTCACTCTAAAAACAAAAATAACTCGGAGCTGGATTCAGTAATCTCCCCTACCAATTCACACCACACATTGGCTCTCTTAAAGGATCCTTTACTTACTATGTCTCTTCAAAGCTTGATTTAATTAAATTTATTATAGCATATGCTGACTAATTGTCAAATTTATTCGATATTCTAGATTACAACTCTTCTTGAAGCATTTTTATTAATTGGCTCTTACTTTGAACATTGTATTTTGAATATATTTTTTTTATATGAGTTTTTATAGTGTTTTCACTTAAATACAACTCTTCTGCTATCATCTTATAAGTTCTTCCTGTGCACAATAAATTTACTATCTCATTTTCCCTATCAGTTAAGCTAGGATATTTATTTATAGTCTTATCTATGACTTTATTCCTTTTTTCTTCCCTGTTATACAAGTTAAATAAAAATATATGGTCCTCAATAATTGTGGATAAATATTTATTTAAGAAAGGTAATATCATTAAAATTATAAGTACTATACTTAAAGCTAGAATTGAAGAATTTATTTCATTAGATATATTTAAAAATTTAACACCTAGTATATAACCTATAAATATTCCAAGTATATTTGCAGATAAGCCTATTCCAAATAGTTTTGCTGGATTTTTTACATAGTCTAGCAGTTCGCCAATAATGCTCCACCAAAAAAGATCGCAAACCCCAAATCCACTCATCATAAGAGTATTAACTATGATATAGCTTATCCACGACCTATCCACTATTAAAAACATAAGAAACGACAAACCAATTAACACAATAGCCATATATAATATATATCCTCTATTAACTTTATTAGAAGATTTCATTAAAATATATATTGTAAATATATAGGGTATAGCCCAATAAAAACTACTTAAAAGCTCATGGTGGCTAAATGCCGGACTTATTATAGTATACATAATTCCAGATGTTATAGATATGGCGCTTATAAATACATATAAGAGTAGATGGGATTTAATATTATCCCTTGTATTGACAATTTTTGGGCTTTTATATTTATGCTTTTGGCCCTTATCTTTATATAAAAATATGAAAAAGATGAGATTCAACTTTTTAAAGCGTCCTCAATTTTTATAATTTATCTAGTTCTGTTACTAAATAGATTAACATATGGGGAGCTTTTTAGCAATTTAAAGTAGCTTGAAAAATACCTATAAACCAAAGAAAAAAGGCTCCCATTTTTAATCTGGGAGCCAGTTTTTTATTCCTCATACACGATAATAGCCTCTTTTGTACTATTGATCCAATCTACCTTGCAATTTAGATTTTCTGCTGCAAACCTTACAGGTACAAAGGTTCTATCATTTTTAGAAATAGGAGCAATATCCATGCTCTGAGTGTTTCCGTTTATTTTAATGTCTTTTTTACCAAGCCACATTTCAACTGTGTTACCCCTTGCACTAAGGGTTATTTTTTGTGTTGGTCCATCCCATCCTACAGTACCACCCATAGCTTCGACAACAGCTCTTATAGGTACCATAGTTCTACCTGATATTACTAAGGGTGTAGTCCCTCTTCCTGGGTCAACTTCTTGACTTACACCATCGACACTCATTGTTGGACTTTCTAGTTTTAGCATAATAAAATGTTTGAAAGTTCCAGGTTTATATATTTCAGAGCCTGTTGTAACAGTAAAAGTAGCGATTGTAGGACCTAATTTTTCTTCTATTCCTTCATATGGCCTTGCTTCTGCAAGTACTGGTTTTACTGTATAGTAATAAGTTGTTTTTGCTTCCACGTTTACATCAGCATAAGAGGTACTTGTTATATAAAAGTCTGTTACGGATATGCCTAATTTTGATGGAGATGTAGATCTAAATAATCTATAGCCAAGTCCGCTTGTAGGATACCACATAATTCTAGCACCAGATGCAAAGCTTTCTGCATTATTCCCAGCAGCGGGTGCTGTTGGCGCGATTGGAGCTGGTGGTGTTACTGGCGCTGGGGCTGGTATTGCAGCTGTTTCTTTCCATTCATAGATATAAGAATATTTGTATCCATCCCCTAGGTGAACTTGACAAGTTATGGTATCTCCTACTTTACCCTTAGGCCATTTTTTACTTATAAAAGTACCCTTACCACCAGTTGGTAAAATATTGCTCCCTGTTGAATCTTTTAATTCACCGTAAACTGAACCACCAAAATAAAGCCTATGAAGAGTTGTCCACGATTTAGATCCCAGAGCTTCAACTAATGTACTCTCTCCCTTTACTTCTAATTGTCCGCCTTCCTTTACAAAACTTTGTGGATCTGTCCACTTTAAATTTGTTACTTGTCCAACCAAAATGGATTTTTTTGTTTTTGTCCCTGGATTATAATCGTATCTGATGTGTGATATGGTCATGTCATTTTTCTCACCAGTATAGGAAACTTCATCAAGCAAGCCTTGTCCTGCTACTGTAC
>CAZRXS010000136.1:0-2404 GCA_964604145.1 uncultured Gudongella sp.
ACATGAGGAGTCCTAGGAAACATATCCATCAACTTCACCTTATCTATCTTATATCCCCTATCTTCAAATATCTTTAAGTCCCTAACCAGTGTTACTGGGTTACATGAAATATAGACAAAACTCTCTGGGTTAAAATCTATTATCTTATCGATTGCTTTAGGGTGGATTCCATCTCTTGGTGGGTCTATTATAATTAGGTCTGGTTTGTATGGGAGGGATTCCACCCCATCAAAGACATCTGCTGCTATAAATTCAACATTATCTAGCTTGTTTAGTTCTATGTTTTCTCTCCCCATCTCTACTGCTTCTTCTACTATTTCAATACCTATTACTTTTTTAGAAATTCCTGCCATCATCTGGGCAATTGTTCCTGTTCCTGAGTAGAGGTCAAATATTACCCTATCTTTTTTATCTCCAGCAAATTCTCTGGCTATTGAGTAGAGTTTTTCTGCTCCAAGAGTATTTGTTTGAAAAAATGAAAATGGGGATATTTGAAATTTAAGTCCTAGTAATTCTTCTTGTATAATATCCCTTCCATATAATAGCTCTGTCTTATCAGCTTGGACTACATCTCCAAGTCCATCGTTTATAGTATGGATAATTCCTGTTATTTCTCCTTCTAAGTTCTCGATTCCTAATAATTCATTCTTAAATTCTCTTTTATTAAAGTCAGATTGGCTTGAAGTTACCAAGTTAACTAAGATTTGTCCACTTGTTGAAGTTCTCCGTATTACTAAGTGTCTTAATAGACCTTTATGTGATCTCTTATGATAAAAAGGTAGCTTCTGTGTTTCAAAGTAAGACCTCACTCTTTCTCTGATAACTGTAAAATCTTGATTTACTATATTGCAATCATATGTGTTTACAATACTATAAAAATTACCTTTCTTATGGAGCCCTAGTGCAAGTGGTCCACCTTTTTCTTCATCACCGAAAGTATACTCCATTTTATTTCTATATTCAATTAAAGCTGGAGAAGGTTCTATACCTAAAATATCTACATCTAAATTTACTCTTTTAAATAAGTCTTTTACCCCATCTAGTATAAGCTCTAATTCATCCTTATAGCTTAGCTTTTGATAAGCACATCCACCACATATCCCAGTATGGGCACAGCCCTTTCTTTTTTCTAATGGAGAGCTTTCTAATATTTCCATTATCTTGCCCTCTCTGTGGTCTTTTCTGTTTCTTGTTAGTTTGACTCTAACCTTTTGTCCGGGAATTCCGCCCTTAACTTTAATTATCTTGTCTTCATAGCTTCCTATTCCCCTGTTTGGAAATTCTAGATTTTCTATTTTTATTTCAATCATTTTATTTTTTCTAGACATTCTACCCTCCAAAATATTTTATTTATATTAATTAACCGCCGCCTCTTAAGAAGGCTAACCTTAATCTATCTATAAATTCCTTGCTTATTTCATCTTCTATTTCAATAGTCAACTCTACTGTTACAAAAGGCATTTTCCCAATCAACTTATTTTTTTCATCATCAATTACAACTTCCCATCCTTCACCGAAATATACTCCTTCAGATTTTCTAACACCTATTTTAGTGAAATATTCTATAAATTCTGCTCTTCTAAAGGATGTGTAAGTTTTATTTATTAACAAAATATCACCTTCTTAAATTTATTTATTGCTTATGATTATATCACAATTTCTAAAAAAAAAAGAAGCCCTAGTAATTGCACCAAGCCTCCTATCTCTTTATTTCTGTTATTCCTTGGTCTTTTAATATAATGACTCTTTCTGCAATTTCTTCAACAAATTGATCATCATGGGTTACTATCACTATACTCATTCCTTCTGCAGCTAATCTTCTGATAATTATAATAATCTGCTTTGTAGTTTCATAATCAAGTGCTGAGGTTGGTTCATCAAAACATAAAACTGAAGGATCTAACATACAAGCCCTTGCAATGGCAACTCTTTGCTGTTGGCCCCCTGATAGCTGATATGGGTACATATCTTCTTTGCCATTTATTTCAAGAGTATCAATAAGTTCTTTGGCTCTTTCCTTAATCTCTTCATTTGACATTTCTTTTAAATAGTCTGGTGCAATCCTTAAGTTTTCCATAACTGTAAGATGCGGAAATAGGTTGTAGCTCTGAAACACAAGCCCAATCTCTTGTCCAACCCTGTGGTTATCTTTTTCCTTGCTTATATCCAATCCATTTATTAAAATACTGCCCATATCAACAGTTTCAAGGTTATTTAGACACCTTAATAAAGTAGTCTTACCTTCACCAGACTTACCTTTAATACATACTATCTCGGTAGGTTCAACCCTAAATGATATATCCTGAAAGACTTCAACATCCCCAAAAGTTTTACTTATTCCATCTACTATTAAGCTCATAACAAACTCCTTTTATCTATAATAATTGTAGCGTCTTTCTATATT
>CAZRXS010000137.1:0-2390 GCA_964604145.1 uncultured Gudongella sp.
CCCCGACCAACTGGTTCGAAGCCAGCTACTCTATCCAGCTGAGCTATGGGCGCATGGATATTTGTTCTATTTTAGTATAATACCTGGTAAAGTGAATGTCAATAAAACAAAGGGGACGGTTCTTTTTGTCCCCTGATTCTTATTCCTAAGCTCATTTCTTAACATACATTATCCTTTTATATTTACTTTATAAATGTAGTTTTTACTAACTTCTAATAATTCTCCTATTTCTCTATATGTAAATGAATCTTTGTTTAATAACACCTTAGTAAGCATCTCAATCCTCTCAGGATCTCTTTTTATTTGAGAAACATCTACAATCCCCTCTTTTAGACAAAACTCTGTAATCATTCTATTGAAAATCTCATCTTTTAATATTTTAATTTCTTCTTCAGTATCAATAAATACTGTATTATTCTCTTTCTTGTGAAATTTTTTTAACGCTCCAATACCTCCAGCTACTCCAAAAACTAGGTCTCTGATTTCATCAGAGATTAATAGGTTCGTTTTTGTAAAATATCCCATGTAACTTGACCATTCATATTCTTGGATTTCTTTTGAGATACCAGCTTTGACTGGATTGTTATGAACATAGCTTATAGCTTGGAGCAGATGATTGTCGTTATAGATATTCTCGCTTCTATAACGATCTTGAAATACATGCCCAACTCTATCCAAATTTTTATTGTAACGCATTGCAAATCTAATGTTTATCTTTTTCATAAGTTGAGTAATCTCGAATAAGTCACCTTTTATTATCAAATGCATATGATTAGTCATAATGCAATATGCCCCAATCTCTACTTCAAGCTCTTCTATAGATTGCTGTAGAATATCAAGCATAAATTCCTTATGCCTCTTCTTTTCAAATATTTTCTCCTTATTTATTCCTCTAATCATTATGTGATAAAAATCTGTAGGACTAGTTTCTCTGGCTCTTCTTGGCATTTTGTCACCTCTCATCAATAATATAATAATACAGAACTAACTGGGGACAAAAAGAACCGTCCCCTTTGTTTTCTCTTGCGGATAGACAGAGTCGTCTATCCCTACTTCAGTACTCCGGCTTCTTTGTAGTATCTTGCGGCTCCTTGGTGTAGTGGTAGGTCTGCTAGATTTTGTACTGCTGTATCTACTTTTAGTCCTTTTATTGCATTGTGGGTATTTTGAAGTGAATCTATGTTTTCCCAGAATACCTTTGACATCTTGTATACGGTTTCTTCTGGGAGGCTTTCATCTACGAATATTGTTATTACTAGGCTTGTTGTTATTATATCTTCATCTTGACCTTCATAGGTTCCTGCTGGAATTATTGCTCTGTTGTACCATGGGTATTCTGCGGTTAGTTTTTCTATAACATCATCATCTATTGAAATCAATCTGCCATTTGCAGTTGATGTGATTTCAGTTATTGCTGAAGTTGGGATCCCTGCTTGCAGCCATGCTCCATCTAACTGCCCATTTCTTATTAAGTCAATAGACTCTGTAAAACCTACAAACTGTGGTTTAAAATCATCTGGGTATATTAATCCTGCTGCGCTAAGATGGATATTTGTCTCAACTTCTGGTGTGCTTCCTGGTGCTCCTGGTGCAAAGTTTTTCCCCTTGATATCTCTTAGAGAATTTATACCAGAATCTCCACTTACAACTATTTGATTGTAATTTGAATAAAGCGCTGTCAAAACTCTAATCCCATCATATTGCTTGCCCTCAAAAACTCCTGTTCCATTTTTTTGATGGGTCATAATATTTGTAACTGCTACTCCTATTTGAGCTTCGTTTTCTGCAACTAGGTTTAAATTCTGTACTCCTCCATTTGAGGCCTCTACTGATACATTTAAGCCCTCAATGTTCTCATTCCATAGATTGGCTATTGCTGCTCCAATTGGATATATTGATCCTGTAGTTGATGCTGTTGGAAATTTTAGATAAATAACTTCTTCTGTTGAATTATTACAAGCTATTAAAAGTCCGGCTATTAAAACTACTGCTAATACTAATATTATTGTTTTTCTCAAAGTATATCCCCCTCATAATATTAAATGAATTTATGCTGTCAAATTTTAATAAAATATTTTAGATTTGTGACCTCTTTTTTTATAGTAAATTTCAAAAATAGTAATTAAAATTGCAAGAATTATCCCAACTAAATCAGTTCCTTCTTGTGGATGAATAAGTAGTAGGCCAATCGTTATAAATATAAATCTTTCAATAATATTGCTCTTTCTAATATACCAACCAATTGTGCCAGCTGTAAGAAAATATACTCCCAAAGCTGCTCCTGCTATAGCTATTCCTATTTGTATTATGCCAACTCCCTCTTTTACAACTCCAAGAAGTAAGATTGGATTTAAAAGAAAAAAGAAAGGCAATATAAATCCTGATAATCC
>CAZRXS010000138.1:0-2356 GCA_964604145.1 uncultured Gudongella sp.
TAGATGTAGCAGATGTTTTAGAAGAGTATGAGCATATTTATTCAGAATTTAAATTAAAATAATTATATAAAAATTTATATTGTTAATACCTATACAAAAATATGGTTAAATATAAATAACAATACCCTAGTTCATATTAAATGGAATAGGGTATTGTTTATAGTATTTTCCTAGCTATCCTTATTATTCGAAAATGGCTCCACATGGACCATACAATGTTTCACATCATCAATCTTATCTTCTATTAAATCGTGCACCACCCCAGCTATGTCATGTCCTTCTCTAACAGTTATATTTCCATCTACAGTTATATCAATATCTACGTATAATTTGCTACCAAAAGTCCTAGTCTTTAAATCCGATATGCTTTTAACTCCCTTAACTGAAGATGCTATCTCTTCTATTTGTTTTACAATATCTTTATCTGCTGATTCATCTACTAAACCTCGAATAGATTTAAGATATAGATCTATCCCCATTTTTATTATAAAAACACTTACTATAATTGCAGCTATTGGATCTAAAATTCTAAGTCCTAGCCTTGCACCTAAAACCCCAATAAAAGTTCCAACTGAAGATAAGGCATCTGATCTGTGATGCCATGCATCAGCTTCCATAGAAAAACTCTTAATCTTTTTTGCTGTAACTATGGTATATCTATACATAGCCTCTTTTGTGATAATTGAAATTAAAGCTGCTATTAAAGCTATATTGCTAGGAATTTGCATATTACCACTTACTAGTATTTTTATCCCTTCATAACCAATAAACGCTCCAGTAAGTGCTAAAAATATGCTAATTATTTTTGCAAATATGGGTTCATATTTCTCATGCCCATAAGGATGGCTAGCATCAGCTTTTTTTGAAGATACTTTTAACCCAATAATGGCCACAAAGGTTGTCGCTACATCTGATAATGTATGAACACCATCAGCTAAAACAGCACTACTTCTTCCCACTATCCCAGCAATAA
This sequence comes from uncultured Gudongella sp., assembly GCA_964604145.1. Taxonomy (GTDB): domain Bacteria; phylum Bacillota; class Clostridia; order Tissierellales; family Tissierellaceae; genus Gudongella. The sequence goes on from CAZRXS010000138.1 coordinate 974, forward strand.
TCTTTATTGCTGATAAGGCCACATTTATAATTATTGTAATTATTGAAGTTTTTAATCCTTTTTTATAATTTTCCACAATTTTGCCTCTCCCAATTGCCAATATGTATTTAACTTAATCTTTATTATATACCTTAGTTCCCATAAAAGCCAAACTGGGGTAATATAAATATTTTGTACCCCAATTTCTATTCTTTGTAATTATTATAAAAACTCCCTCGAGTTTTATTCAAGGGAGTTTTTGTATCTAATATTATTATAATCCTAATACTTCTTCTACTGGAGTATATGGTAGATCAAATGCATCTGATACCCCTTTGTAAACTACTTTACCTTCTAATATATTAGCTCCTTTTCTAAGAGGCACTTCATCAATAAGAGCTTGCTTCCATCCCTTATTTGCTATTCTAAGTGCATAACCTAAAGTAACATTTGTCAAGGCCAAAGTTGATGTTTGTGGAACTGCCCCTGGAATATTAGCTACTGCATAATGCACTACATCGTGCTTTATAAATATAGGGTCATCATGAGTTGTTGGATGTGAGGTTTCAATACATCCACCTTGGTCAATGGCTACGTCTACTACAACACTGCCTGGTTCCATTTGTTTAATCATTTCTTCTGTAACCAACTGTGGTGCTTTTCTTCCTGGTATTAAAACTGCCCCTACTACTAAGTCTGCAGATTTAACAGCTTCAGTTACGTTAAAGTTATTTGAATATACTGTTTCAATTTTACCCATAAACACTTCATTTAAATAAGTAAGTCTTTTAACATCTATATCTAGTACAGTTACTCTAGCTCCTAATCCAACAGCTCTTCTAATTGCTCCAGTACCTACATTCCCAGCACCTACAACTACTATATGACCTGGTGCTACTCCTGGTACCCCATCTATTAGTTTGCCTTTTCCACCACGAGTTTTTTCTAAGAAAGTAGAACCTTCTTGAACTGCCATACGTCCTGCAACTTCGCTCATAGGTGCAAGAAGTGGCAATGACCTATCAGCATTTTCAACTGTTTCATATGCAATAGCAATAACTCCTGAATCTATCAGGGCTTGTGTTAATTCTTCTACTGCTGCTAAATGGAAGTAAGTAAAGATTATAAGCCCTTCTCTGAAATACTTGTATTCAGACTTAAGTGGTTCTTTGACTTTGATAATCATATCCGCTTGTTCCCATATTTTAGCAACATCATCTACAATTTCTGCTCCTAGTTTCTCATACTCTTCATCAAATAAATATGATCCTAGTCCCGCACCCTTTTCTACTAAAACTTTATGTCCTGCCCTAACAAAACCGTCTACTCCCGCAGGTGTTAATGCTACCCGATCCTCTTGGTCTTTAATTTCCTTAGGCACTCCAATAATCATATAAAACCCCT
>CAZRXS010000139.1:0-2320 GCA_964604145.1 uncultured Gudongella sp.
ATTCTTTCTGGGGGGCATTTTGCATTTGGTTATTTTGCTCGCCAATATGGCCTAGAACACCTATCACCCTATGCTGGTTTTTCTCCTAATGCAGAACCAACTCCACAGAGAATAACACAGTTAATCAGAACTATCAATGATACAGGTGCAAAAGCAATATTTTATGAAGAGCTTGTAGATCCAAAAGTGACTAAAGTGATAGTAGAAGAAACAGGAGTTCAAATGTTACTTTTACATGGCATCCACAATGTATCAAAAGAAGATTTAGAAAACGAGAAGACGTATTTTGATTTTATGTATGAAAACCTTGAAAATTTAAAGGTGGGATTAAATTACAATGACTAAACTATTGGAAGTTAACAATTTATCTGTATTTTACGGCTCTAGGCAAGTTCTAAAAGATGTGAGCTTTGATATAGAAGAAGGTGACTATATAGGACTAGTTGGAGCGAATGGTTCAGGCAAAACCACACTGGTAAAAGCTATACTTGGTTTGTTACCAATTTCTAATGGATCTATAAATCAATTTGGGATTGTGGATACAAGACAAGAAATTGGGTATTTACCTCAAGTGGCTGTTACAGGAGATACTCTTTTTCCAGCAGAAGTTCATGAAGTTGTTGCTGTTGGTTTACTTGGGACTAAGAAATTCCCAAAACGATATAACAAAGAAGACGATAAAAAAATAGATGCAATATTAAAGAAATTAACAATCCACCAGCTAAAACACAATAAAATTGGAGATTTATCTGGTGGACAGCAACAAAGGGTGCTTCTTGCAAGGGCGATGGTAAGCAACCCAAAGCTTTTAATCCTAGATGAACCAACTAGCGCATTAGATCCAAAAGTAAGGTCAGATTTTTTTGCTTTAATCAAAAGTATTAATGAGAAAAATAACACAAGTATTATATTAGTCTCCCATGATTTAGGTTCTATAATGAAATGTTCAAAAAAAATAATACTCTTAGATAGAGAACTTATTTACTATGGAGCAACAGAAGACTTTAGCATAGATGAAAGTTTTAAAGACTTTGATCATTTTGGAATAAATTCGGAGGTTTACAATGATTGAGATATTTGATTTAGCAAAAGAGGCATTTTCTTATAGTTTTATGCAAAGAGCTATTGTAGTAGGTACATTGATTGCATTAAGCAGTGCTTTATTGGGTATTTTTTTAGTTTTAAAAAAGTATTCAATGATTGGTGATGGTCTTGCACATGTTAGTTTTGCAACAGTTGCAATTGCTGTATTTTTAGGGGCATCTCCACTACTTGTCTCTATCCCTATTGTAACTGTAGCCTCAATTTTTATTATGCAATTAAATGAAAAAGCTGGAATACATGGAGATGCTGCAATAGGCTTGGTTTCATCATTTTCTGTTGCATTTGGGGTTATGATAGCTAGCATAGCAGGTGGTTTTAATATTGATCTATTTAGTTATTTATTTGGTAGCATCTTAGCTATAAAACAATCTGATATGTACTTTTCATTCCTACTTGCCTTTGTTGTAATTGCACTTATTGTTTTTTTCTACAATGACTTGTTTGCAGTAACTCATGATGAAGAATTTGCAAGTGTTATAGGAATTAAAACCAAGGGGATGAATTATTTAATAGCCACTTTAACTTCCATTACTATTGTCCTTGGGATAAGGGTTGTTGGTACGCTGTTAATATCGAGTATGATAATATTTCCTACTGTAACGGCATTACAAGTATCAAGGAGTTTTAAATCCACAATAATCATTTCTTCCATTATAGCTATAATTTCAGTTACTGTTGGTGTGGTAGCCTCTTATATATTTAATTTTCCATCTGGTGCAACTATTGTAATGGTTAATGCGATCGTATTTATTTTCTTTTTAGGTTTAAAAAAGATAATAAAGGCATAGTCGATTGGAGGTAGAAAATGTATTTAGAAGAGATAAAACAATTATTTAAAAAAAATAAAATTAAAAATACCCAGCAAAGACATATGGTTTATAGTTTGTTAAAAAGTAAAAAACAACCTATAACAGCAGAGGATATATATATAATAATTTCAGATAAATTAGAAAAACCAATAAATCTATCAACTGTTTATAGGATACTTGAGGTTTTTACAGACAAAGGTTTGGTCTTAAAATCAAAGATAAATTTAAACGGAAAGGCTCTGTATGAGATAAACCATAAAGAACATAGGCATCATTTAATTTGTGTAAAATGTAATAAAATAGTACCAATAAGAGGTTGTCCACTTGGAGAATACGAACAAGAACTAGAGAAACAAACAGGGTATAAGATAATTGAACACAATCTTGAGATAAAGGGAATTTGCCCT
>CAZRXS010000140.1:0-2301 GCA_964604145.1 uncultured Gudongella sp.
CTTTTAGAAATACTACACCTGCAACTATAGAGATAACAGTTCCAAGATTAGAAAATACTATAATCTTAGAAGCTTCTAGTTTTGATAAAGCGAAATTAGTAAGCAGGGAAGTAGCTAAGGTGGAAAGCACACCCAAATAGAAAATTGATAATACAAATTTAATATTTGTAAGAGGTAGGAAAAATTCTACCATAGTTCCCAAGGCAATATTTCTTATAAGGGAAACAGATGTAAATACAATAAAGCTTAAAGTTATCATAATAAAGCTAAGTTCTATGATTGTGTAGTCTTTTGTTAATTTTCTTGCTAGAATGCTATAACCGGAAAAAGAAAGTGCTGATAATAACAATAAAACCATACCTCTTACATTCGCTAAATCAATAGATGCTCCTTTCATAAATGTTATATATAATACACCAAAAAGCGAAATAGCAATAGATATTTTTTGATAGATATTAGATTTCTCATTTAAAAAGTATGAAGCCATGACCATGGTGAAAACTGGGGCAGAAGCTAATATAATACCTGCCTCAGAGGAAGTGGCATATAGCAGTCCGAATGTTTGAAAACCAAAAAAACATAAGGGGTATAAAATAGCTAAAGGGAGTAGCTTTAAAATCCTTTGTCTATTAAAATTTACAGGAACTAGTTTGAGCAATACAGGAATTAATACTGCTATAAAAGATGCTATAAATCTGTGTGCCAGTATGTCAATAGGGTTTGAAATACTAAGTATAATCTTTGTAAATAAAAAAGACAAGCCTACTATTACAGCATATAATAATGCTGCTAGATAAGCTGATTTCTTACTATTTTTATCCAAGTCAATCCTCCTATTTTCATGAAATATATTAATATTCTCCAACTAAATCGACAAACCTAACTTTTGTCACGATTTCTTTTTTTATTTTTCCTTTGATGTCTTTTGTTATAAGAAGTAAATCTGTGTTTACTGGTATTACCATTTTTCCATTTGGTGCTATTTGTTCTATTAACTTTTCGGGTAGTTTTGATGCAGATGCTGTAACCATTATTCTATCATATGGTGCATTTTCTTCCCAGCCTAAACTACCATCACCTAATTTAAAAAATATATTAGCATAGCCTGCTTGAGTTAGTTTTTCCTTTGATTTTAGATAGAGTTCTTCTATTCTTTCTACAGTATAAACTATTTTCGAAGCCTTTGCTAGAAGTGCAGTTTGGTATCCAGAACCTGTTCCAATTTCAAGAACCTTACTATTCTTATCCACATCTAATAGAATTGTCATTTTTAAAACTAAGCTAGGTTGAGATATTGTTTGTCCATGTCCAATAGGAAAAGGAGTATCCAAATGTGACAACTCTTTGTATTCATCCATAAAATAACTTCGATCTAATTCATTATAGTATTCAATTATTTGTTTTTTATTATCCATATCGATTCTCCCTTCTAAATCTGTAAGTTTATAATAGCTTGCCTTATATATTAGAATACCCATTCTAGTGGTAAAGTAATAATTATAATTCCAGAGGACAATAAATTAGCTAAGCTTTTTATGTTTAGGGCATTGATCTAGACTTGAAGTATTTATAGAATATATATGTTATAATAACGGAAAAGGCTGACGCAATATTAGAATTACTTGCAGCTAAATTACATATAAACATCTTAGTATGAAAGAAGGTTTTTATATTGGATAATAAGGCTAGAATAAAAATAAAAAACAGAACTCAAAATTCAATGGGAATTAGTATTGTAGGTTTTATCCTCACAACCATGGCAGGTTGGGTTGATACAATTGGAGTAAATTTATTTTTAAACCAAAAGTCAGCATATATGACTGGACAAGGCCATATATTAGGATATTGGGCTTATAAGTTGGAGTTTAGAATATTTATAGGTATAGTTTTAATAATTATAGCTTTTATAACAGGTGCTTGCATTTCTACTATAATAGCTAAAAAAACAGAATTAATAGGAAGTTTATTCTTCGTAGGTATTCTTATTATAATGGCATCTTTTCCTTTTGTTTTACAGCACCAAGCTCTTTGTATAATTTTTTTATCTATGGCTATGGGTTGTCAAAATGCGGCGACTAGTTTAACTGAGATTAGGCGTACAACGCATTTAACAGGCCCATCTACCGATATAGGAATAAGTATTGCTAAAGGTAATTGGAAGATGGTTAGATTTTGGTCATATCGCTGGATAGGATTTCCTCTAGGCTCTTTTATTGGATTTAGTTTAATGAACTTGGTTTATAATAATATAATTAGCAAATCAGTCACATTAATAATACCAGCAATAATAATTATTTTAAC
>CAZRXS010000141.1:0-2223 GCA_964604145.1 uncultured Gudongella sp.
TTCAATAATAGGTTCTTTTGTGCTTGCTGCATACATTAAAAATGGTGCTATAAATGCAACCTAGGAAATAATAGAGCAAGCATGCATAGGTTGAGAATAATTGATTTTTGAGATATAATGGGTATGATACCAGCAAGCATATTTAAGGTAGGATTGTATGTACTTTTAGAGGGGGAACTTTATTGTTACCGATTATTATGATGGTAGAAAATGAAGAACTGAGAAATAAACTTGAAAAAGTATTAGGGGCTTATTTGTTATTATAGTTAGACAGCTTTCTATTAATAAATACAATAGACGTAAAACTATATCTTTTACCGCTTATGATGAAGGGATAGAAGACGCTTCAAACGACTTTAGCATAGACGATGAGATTATAAGATTAGAGCAAGTTAAGATAATTGCAGATAGTCTAGGAAAGCTGAATCAGTCATATGCAGATATATTGACATTAAAATATTATTATGAGCTCTCAAATATAGAAATCTCTAAGTCATTAAATATAAAAACCAAGGAGGCGCTTGTATGAAGAAAATCAGTGTATCATTAACTATCTTATTATTAGTACTATTTGTTCAAACCTCACCAACAGTTGTTTTAGCTTCAGAAACCACGGACACACATATTTACGAAGAGGATATATCAATTATAAACAGGATGGCATTTAATTATGTAGAAATTGGTCAATCCTTAATTTTTAGAGATGGGGAACGATCCATCTTTTTAGACAAATTAATCATGAGTAGTAATGAAGGCTTTTTCCTCCACCTATATGATTTGATATATCAGGAAGAACCTAAATTTATGACCGAAGCAAAAGCAGACATGGAGACAACAGATATTTATTATTTGTATGATATGGCTGAGGAAAGGAGATTGCACATTAATAGACTCCTTGTGGATGGATATATAAATAAAGAGGATATGTCTAAAGCAAAATTGACAAAATCAGATGTGGCAAGCATTTTATACAATATATATAAAGATGTGCTTCCTTACCAGGGAAGTGTTTCATATACAGATACAGATGACGTGGCTGTATTATGGGCTGCAGAACGTAGTATGCCATATTTTCTAAATCGTAGTGGCTTTGAGATTTATCCACATCAAAAGCAAACGACTAATTATTTAGACTGCCTAAGATATGCAGCACTGTATTTCCCAAATCCAGTGACTAAAGAATACCTTCCATTGACTGATTATTATCCTGGAGCAGGACTTCAGATTAGTGATAATCCCAATGATCTTATTTCATTTGATAAAGCTATTAAAATAATAGGACAGGTCCGAAAAGAAGTAGCAAAACCAAGATTGGGTTATTGGAAGAGAGATGTATTAAACAATCCTAAAATGCAAGATATGGTTGATAAATATCAAAACACTAAATCAAATAGGGATCTTAAAACAATACACCAGCACCTAAAAGAGGAGTTTAATCTTTTAGAATACCAGGATGACCCTGCTTACATTAGATACATGTTTAAAATTTTTAGCAGAAACCTTTGATACCATAGTATATTGCCATGAAGTAGATAGAATAGCGGGAATAGTATTGGAGTAAATTGGCATGGGTAAATTCAAGAAAACCTTTAAAATATTCGTTTATTTTCTTAGCAAGAATAAAAGCAATAGATGGATATTTTAGAGTGTTTTTTGATGTCTTATTTTTTAATTGTTATAAAGATATAAGTATATTGAAACTTTTAAGGGAATAGGTGGTCAAATGGATATTGTAATTATTATACCAGTATTTAATGAAGAAAATGCATTGTTTGAAAACTTCAACATAATTGATAGATCTTTAAAAAAAGATGATTTACTCGTTAATTATATGTTAATTGATGATGGTTCATCTGATATGACATGGGAAGTAATCAAAAAAATTAAATCCGCTTTTCCTAATGTTGATGGGATACGACTATCAAGAAACTTTGGGAAAGAAGCTGCTATAATAGCAGGAATCCAAAATACTAGTGCTGATTATTATGTTGTAATGGATTCTGATTTACAACACCCACCTCAGCATATAAAACCAATGTTAAACACCCTTATTGGGAGAGATGCGAATATTATAGAAGGAGTAAAAGCTAATCGAGGAAAAGAGTCTCTAGCATACAAAATTACAGCTAAGGCTTTTTATAAATTACTTTATAGACTAACTAAAATGGACTTGGACGGGTCTTCTGATTTTAAGATATTTGACAATCAAGTAGCAGATACTAT
>CAZRXS010000142.1:0-2163 GCA_964604145.1 uncultured Gudongella sp.
TAGTTTCAAAACTAGAGGATATAAAGAGAGTTTTTCAATATCACGGTGCAGAACATAAGAGCATACACTGTTATGAAAATGAAATGGAATTGACTGTAGAGAATGTTAAAAAGTTTCCTATACTTCACCCAAGATGTGGAACGAGTTTCCTTTTTATGGTTATGATAGTAAGTATATTGGTCTTGTCATTCTTTGGATGGCCAAATCCATTTTTAAGAATAATTACAAGAATTTTAATGTTTCCTGTAATTGCAGGGATATCATATGAGATAAACAAGTATATAGGAAGAAGTGACTCAAAACTTTGTTATGCATTAAGCTATCCTGGTTTAATGGTTCAAAAGTTTGCAACTGTAAAAGAACCAGATGATTCTCAAATACAAGTAGCCATAAAATCTCTAATAGCTGTTATACCTGAAGATAGGGAGGCTGACTTGTGGTAATAGAAGACCTGCTTATGGAAGGCTTAAATGAGCTAAAATTTAAAAAAAATATAAATGCGCAAGTTGAGCTAAGGCTTATTCTATCCCATATATTAAAGGTAGATAAGTCTTATCTTTATGGGCATTCAGATTTAGAGGTATCTGGAGAAACTGTAGAAAGATTTAGAAATATGATTCAGATGAGAAAAAAAGGCAAGCCTATTGCATATATATTAAAAGAAAAAGAATTTATGGGTATGAATCTCTATGTAGAAGAAGGGGTCTTAATACCCAGAGGAGATACTGAAATAATAGTCCAGTATATAATAGAATATATAAATAAAAATTTTGGTGTGGATTCATTTAATCTTTTAGATATTGGCATTGGAAGTGGTGCAATTTCTCTAGCTATAGCCAGACGCTTTCCAAATGGGAATATATATGGAATAGATATCTTTAAAAAACCACTAGTTGTAGCTGAAAAAAATAGACAAAATTTACAGTTAGATAATGTGCAATTTATAAAAAGTGATCTATTTTCCTCATTGGATAAAAATGTATTCGGTAATTTTTTTGATATTATTGTATCTAATCCTCCATATATTCCAGATAGAGACATTTATCGACTGGAAGAGGATGTAAAAAACTTTGAACCAATGGGAGCTTTAAGTGGTGGAGAGGATGGTTTAGATTTTTATAGACAGATAACAAAAGAAGCTGAACCTTATTTAAAAAAACAGGGGCTCTTAGTATATGAAATTGGATATAATCAAGCAAAAAATGTAGAAAGCATATTAAAAGAGTATGGGTATAAGAATATTGAAAAGAAAAATGATTTAGAAGACAGAAATAGACTTATAGCAGGAAAGAAGTAAGGAGGGATAGCTTTTGCAGATATTACTAGAGCTATTTATATCATTTTTTAAAATTGGAGCATTTAGTTTTGGTGGTGGCTATGCAATGCTACCTTTAATTGAAGAAGAGGTAATCCGAGTTCATGCTTGGATTACAAGACCAGAATATATAGATATTCTTGCAATTGCTGAAATGACCCCAGGACCAATAGCTGTTAATTCTGCAACCTTTTTGGGCTATAAAGTTGCAGGGGTATTGGGATCGGCTGTGGCTACTTTTGGCGTTATATTACCTTCTTTTTTAGTTATGAGCCTAATATTTCATTTTGTATTTAAATTTAAAAACTCAAAATATGTTGATTGGGTATTTAAGGGAATTAGACCAGTTGTTCTTGGACTTATTGCAGCAGCTGCTATAAGTGTAGGCAGATCAACCTTTGTAGATATTCCATCTGTTATTATTGCGGTATTTTTATTTTATATTGTAGCTTTTAGAAAATTCAATCCCATTTCAGCTATTGTAGTTGCAGGGATCTTAGGTGTTGTATTTTATTAGGGGGAAGCGATATGCTTATTGATTTGTTTTTTACATTTTTTAAAATAGGTGCATTTACTTTTGGGGGCGGTTATGCAATGCTTCCTATTATCCAAAAGGAAATTGTTGAAAATAAAGGCCTTATTAGTGAAGAAGAATTTATGGATGCGATTGCACTTGCCCAAGCATCTCCAGGTCCTGTTGCTGTTAATACCAGCGTATATGTGGGGCATAGGATAAGAGGCTTTAAGGGTGCCGTATCAGCAACCTTAGGTGCAGTCCTACCCTCCTTTATTATAATTCTTCTTATTGCTGCTTACTTTATAAAATTTAGGGATAATCAAATTGTAGA
>CAZRXS010000143.1:0-2161 GCA_964604145.1 uncultured Gudongella sp.
TTATGGAGTGCTGAGTCACTAACATTACAACCTGGGTCAGTCACTTAATATTTGAAAAGAAATATCATTAGTAGTGACTTTATGATAAAATGAGAATTGTGAGCAGTAACCGAAATATTGAAAGAGGTGTAAAGATGAAGAAAAGTAAAACTCTTAGGAGTATAAGTATAATTTTATCGTTTGTATTTATATTTAGTAGCTTGGTATACGCAGATAGCGATACTGTAGTTACACTTGGAAAAGACTTAGATGATGCACAAAGAAAGCAAATACTAGAACTTTTTAAAGTAGATGAAAAAGATATTACGATAATAGAAGTAAACAATCAAGAAGAAAGAAAGTATTTAGAAGGAGTAGCTACAGAAGGACAGCTTGGTAAACTTACTATAAGTTCAGCCTATGTAGAACTATTAGAAGAAGATTCTGGAATAAAAGTGGAAACTTATAATATATCTTGGGTCACAAAAGAGATGTATGCAAATGCACTTGTCACAGCAGGAGTTGCAAATGCTAAGGTAATAGCAGCAGCTCCATTTCCAGTATCCGGCACAGGGGCTCTCACAGGGATTCTAAAGGCGTTTGAACAAGCAACTGGTGAGAAGATAAGTGAAGAGCAAAAAAAGGTGGCTAATGAGGAAGTAGTAAGAGTTGGTGAACTTGGAGAAGAAGTAGGTCAAGATAAGGCTTCAGAACTCGTTAAAAAAGTAAAAGAAGAAATAATAGATAAGGGTGTAAAAGATCCTGAAGAAATCAAGAAAATCATAATAGAAATTGCAGGAAGTCTTGATATAAATCTAAACATTGATCAAATTCAAAAGATTGGTGGTCTTATGGAGAAAATAACAAAACTTGATTTAAACACCGAAACTATAAAAGAACAGCTTAAAGATATAGGGAGTAAATTAGATGATACATTGAAAAATAATGAAGAAGTAAAGTCTCTACTTCAAAAGATATTAGATGCTATAAAGAATTTCTTTAACTCTATATTTAAATAATCTAAAAACACATAAAAAAACCCTAGAATATTTTCATATTCTAGGGTTTAAATATCAATTATTTACCAACGATATTTTCTGCTTGAAGACCTTTTTCTCCTTCAACTACGTCAAATTCAACTTCTTGACCTTCATCTAAAGTTTTGAAACCTTCTTTTTGAATTTGTGAGAAGTGAGCGAATACGTCATTGCCTTCTTCAGTAGTAATAAATCCAAATCCTTTTTCTGCGTTAAACCATTTTACTGTACCATTCATAATATGCACCTCCAAATTTTATTTCTTAAACTCATTTTAATAATTCACGAATAAAATCTAGATGTACTATATTTAAATAGTAGTTATAGATCCATATTGTGTTACTATTTACTCTTAATTTAAGTTCGTACTTAGCATACCATAGATTGAAATTTATAGCAAATTTTTTATTTTGTGGCAATTTTTTATTTTGTGGCTTTTTTATTTTGTGGCATTTATATTATATCTAAATTTGAAATTTAGCTGCAATGCCAACATATAGTGATAGACTAGCAGCAAAATAGGGTATATCAATTATAGTATACTTAATTTTTGATTTGTGGAAGGAGATATAAAAATGAAAGCTTTGCTTGTAATTGATATGCTAAGGGATTTTATAGAAAAAGAAGGGGCATTAGAAACGGGTCCTGCTGGTAGAGATATCATTCCATTTGTGAAAGAAAAAATTAATGAATTTAGAAAATTGGGTTATCCAATAATTTATATATGTGACAATCACGAGATAAATGATAAAGAATTCGATATGTTTCCAGCTCATTGTATAAAGGATACAGAAGGTAGTAAAATAATAGATGAATTAGAAGTATTAGAAGGAGATAAAATAATCAAAAAAAGAAGATACAGTGCATTCTATGGCACAGATTTAGATTTGTATTTAAGAGAGAATAATGTAGATGAAATATATTTAGTTGGAGTATGTACCAATATATGTGTACTCTATACAGCAGCAGACGCGAGAAATATTTCATACAAAGTAAATGTATTTAAAAACGGGGTAGCCTCATTTGACGAAGAATCGCATAAATTTGCATTAAAGGAAATGGAAAATACACTGGGATGCAATATTCTTTAGATAACAATATTTCCTAAGCTTTTGCTTGGGAAATCACTTTCTCCCCATTATCAT
>CAZRXS010000144.1:0-2152 GCA_964604145.1 uncultured Gudongella sp.
GTGAAATTATTTCTATTCGATCTGTATACATAGCAATTTGTATATGAGTTTTAATATCCCATACTCGCCAGCGCTGTATCGCCTCATCTATCGATTCGAATAAGTGCAATTGTTAGTCTATCGCTTCACAACGATTGAATCGATATATTTATTTCAAAAGGTGAAAATTTAAGAATATTTTATCACATCGACTTTAATACTAAGATAGTATTCTTTCAAGCAACCTTTCAAGCATAAAGTTTCTAATAGGTCCCTATTATTTGTGTACCAGTTATATATTAGAACCTATTTTTATCTTCTTTGATCTCTATCATATTGGCTTTTCATATTTTTAGAAGCAAACTAGAAGCACAAAGTCATATTTTTATCTTCTTTGTATTTTTTAAATATTTATAAAAGCTAGATTTATAAATATCTACATTATCTTTCTAATCAATAATTCAATGCTTTCAATAACATTCTCAAAAGAAGTATCTTTTACATAAGTATTCTTATTTGCATATGCATTCCATCTATCATTAAAACCCTTAGCATTTAATATCATGCTAATCATTTCTTTAAGACTTGCTAAGTCAAGTATAGTTTCTCTATAATTAAAGGTTCTTTCGCAAGCTACAGCTAATTTCTTAAAATCAATTTCATCACTTTTTAGCCTATATAATAAATGAACATCATAAAAATCTTTATTTCTACTATTTAGAAATCCTTTAGAATAGATTGTTTCTAATTTCTCTGCTAACATTGTTTCTAGATTATATGTTTGGATTCTTAAGTTATCTTCTAAAAATATTGTTTTATATTCATATTCTACTGGTTGATATGTTAATATATCTCCTGTTGCTATATCTAAAGGAACAACTTGACGTATATTATCTAATTTACATAAAATCCTGACTCTATATCCATTGTATTCATCTTCTTTTTTTATTTCATGTATATCTTTCAATTCATACTGAATATAATCATTTTTACTGTTATCTAAAATATCTTTAAACATATCAATTAATAGTCCTTCATCAAAAGCCATATTTTTAATAAGGAAATCAATATCTACAGTGCTTCTTGAATCTAAACCTACTATATTCGAGAGGATATAGCCACCTTTGAAAATAAATTTATCATTATATTCACTATTTGACAGTTTACTTAAAACACTTTCTAGAAAATAATAGGTCATAACAGAATTAAAAGTTAATCCTGTTTCAGCAGATACTTTATGGCACATTGCTGTTACCTTATTTTTATTCATAAATAACCTCCATTGTAGTTCTTACCTTTTCAGTAATCCCCATTTTATGGGCATATATGAATAGTTTATTTATATCAGAGTATTTAGAAGAAGCATATTCTCTTATTGTCTTAGCATAAGTCTCTGGATCTATATTACTCTTATTTTGAATAAAATCACATATTATTCTTTCTATATTATAGGCTCTAACCTTATTTTGGTATATAGTTTTTACTTCTATAGCTCCCATATCAGCTATTTCATTTTTTACATAATAAAGCTTAACATTATTTGGTACCTCATTAATTTTATAACTGTAAGGTAGACTAACTTCCATTACTCGTGGAATTTTATCAGTTAATCCTTGTAGATATAGGGCTGTCTCATAGGAAAATGCAGTCCTTTTAAATTTATACTGAAAAAAATAATATTCATCATAATCTCCATCTTTTGAAATATAAATACCTCTATCAATTCTAGTAAGTATATTTTCTTCTACTAGTCTTGTGAGGTAGATAGTAGGAATTCCTTCTTCTCTACAATACTGTGTCGTAATAATTCCATTGTTTTTTTTTAGATATTTGAGTATCTTATCTTTATAGTTCATATAAACCTCCTTGTTGCATCTATACTGATATTATACAGTTTTATCAGTGTGAATGCAACAGCTTAAAGCTAAATGTCTATAATTCGACATCTTTAAATTTGTATTACTAATATTTATTGATATTTATCAAAATAAAAAAGTCTTGAACCCTCTCTTTCCAAAGGTTTCAAGACTTCCGTATATCACTCCACGCCGTAGGTTGCGGACTTATAGCTCCTTACCAGTCGCTATAAGCCTCGCCAACCCTGACAGGGGTAGTTCCATTCATTCCATCTACGCCAAAAGCGGCTTGATGCAATGAGGAACTACTCCCACTC
>CAZRXS010000145.1:0-2145 GCA_964604145.1 uncultured Gudongella sp.
GATATGATCTTGTAATTTTTCCCTAAAGTTTTTTCAGTTAGCCTAAAAGCAGTATAATCTGCAGCAAAGCCATGTATACATAAAATAGCGTGTCCTTTACCAATAGTGTTATAGAAAATATATGTTCTATCGCTTAATTTTATATATGGCATATTTTTCACCTCTTGTAAAAGTACCTGAATAATGATTAGTATTTACTATCCTATAATTTCTTTCCTCTATCCAACTCCTAAAAATAAGGACACCTTAGAGTTTTTTCACCCCAAGGTGTCCTAGATATTCTAAACTTGCATTTCCTTAATATCCTCAGGAATTATTAAGGTAGCTTCTGTAACTTCTTGAACCTGATCAACTGTAAACTCTGGGTTTATCTCTCTTAAAACTATTCCATCTTTGGTTACTTCCATAAAGCCCATTTCAGTTACTATATAGTCAACTTGACCTACTGCTGTTAAAGGAAGTGTACATTCTTTTAGTATCTTTACAGCACCTTTTGCAGTATGCTCCATTGCTATTGTAGTTTTCTTAGCTCCTGTTACAAGGTCCATAGCTCCACCCATTCCTGGAACCATTTTACCTGGAATCATCCAGTTTGCAAGATTGCCTTTTTCATCAACTTGAAGGGCTCCAAGAACTGTCATATCTACATGTCCACCTCTAATAATCCCAAAAGAAGTAGCTGAATCAAAGAACACTCCGCCAGGAAGAATTGTTACACATTGTCCTCCTGCATTTACAATCCTCATATCTTCATCTCCTTCAAAGGGAGGTGGACCTACCATTATAAAACCATTTTCAGATTGTAAAAATACATTTGATTCAAGAGAAAGGTAGTCAGTAACTAATCTAGGAAGATGATTTGCAACCAAAGTAGGAAGTCCTATCCCTAAGTTTACAACATCGCCATCATGCAATAATTTAGCAACTCTTTTAGCTATAAATTGCTTCTTCTCATTTCTATCCATTATATCGCACCTCCATCCACAATATGAGTTACAAATATACCTGGAGTTACTACATCGTTAGCATCCAACTCTCCAACTTTTTTAACTGCCTCTGCTTCTACAATTACAATTTCAGCCGCTGTAGCCATTAATTCATTAAAGTTTCTGGTAGCTCCAAAGTATACGATGTTCCCAAGCCTGTCTACTGTTTCACCAGCAATTAAAGCTACATCTGCTTTTAGAGGCAATTCAAGAAGATATTCAACTCCATCAATCTCTATTTTTTGTTTGCCCTCTTCAACTACTGTACCTACTCCAGTTGGTGTTAAGATTCCTCCAAGGCCTGCCCCTCCTGCTCTAATTTGCTCTGCAAGGGTTCCTTGTGGAACTAATATAACTTCCATCTCACCAGCATTCATTTGCCTTCCAGTTTCTGGATTTGTGCCAATATGTGATGCAATAAGTTTTTTAATTTGTTTATTAACAATTAGTTTGCCTACTCCAAAATCAGGAAAAGATGAGTCATTACAAATAAGAGTAAGATTTTTTGTTCCTTTTTCAACCAATTTATCTATAAGTCTATGTGGATTCCCACAGCCTAAAAAGCCTCCAACCATAATAGTCATTCCATCTTCGATTAAATCAATAGCCTTATCGATACTAACTTCTTTATTCATATGGATACCTGCCTTTCTATTTGAGTATTTTATTTATCTTTTGATTATTACTGACATTCCTTGGCCTCCGCCTATACATAAAGTTGCCAATCCAATTTTATTATCTCTTTTTTGCATTTCATGAAGTAAAGTAACAAGAATTCTTGCCCCACTTGCTCCAATTGGGTGACCTAGTGCAATTGCTCCACCATTTACATTAACTTTTTCCATATCGAAGTTTAAGTCTTTAGCTACTGATAAAGCCTGTGCTGCAAAAGCTTCATTTGCTTCTATTAAATCAACATCTTCTATAGTCATTCCTGCTTTTTCTAAAGCTTTCTTTGTTGATGGAATTGGTCCAGTACCCATAATAGCTGGGTCTACTCCACCTGCTGAATAGGATACTATCTCTGCTAAAATCTCAAGACCTAGTTCTTTTGCCTTATCTTCACTCATCACTACAATCGCTGCTGCCCCATCATTTATCCCAGATGAAGAGCCCGCTGTTACTGTACCATCTTTTTTAAATGCAGGTCTTAACTTAC
>CAZRXS010000146.1:0-2132 GCA_964604145.1 uncultured Gudongella sp.
TAGTGAAGAGGCTTTAAATATAGCAACTAAAGATTCGCTATTAATAGTGGTTGATAATCACAAACCCTCACTTACAGAGGAGCCTGAGCTATTAGAAAAGATACCAAAAGTTGTAGTTATAGACCACCACAGGCGAGGTGCAGAGTTTATTAAAGAACCTGTATTGGTTTATTTAGAGCCATATGCATCTTCAGCATCAGAATTAGTCACAGAAGTATTGACATATATGAGTGATGAGACAAATCTTACAAAATTTGAAGCTGAAGCCTTGCTAGCGGGTATAATGGTGGATACAAAAAACTTTAGTTTTCAAACGGGAGTTAGAACTTTTGAAGCTGCTGCTGTGTTAAAAAGGGCGGGGGCAGACTCAACAGTTGTAAAGCAATTGTTTAGAGATGATATTAGTACCTTTAAGAATAAATCAATGGTTGTCCAATCTTCTAAGATTGTCTTTGATAAAATTGCTATAGGTAGGCTAGAAGAAAAAATGGAAGATTCTACCCTAATAGCTGCACAAGCTGCAAATGAGCTCCTAAATATCAACAGTGTGGAAGCTTCATTTGTTTTAAGTCAACTTGAAGATAAGATACATGTATCAGGAAGGTCACTTGGAAGTATAAGCGTGCAATTAATTCTAGAAAAACTTGGAGGTGGGGGGCATCTAACAAGTGCAGGAGCTCAGGTAGAAGGGATTCCTATGGATGATGCTGAAAAACTATTGATGGGAATAATAGAACAATATTTAGAGGAGGGTGAAAAGAAATGAAAGTAATTTTATTAAAAGACGTAAAGGGTCAGGGGGAAGCTGGAGACCTAGTAAATGCAAAAGATGGCTATGCTAGAAATTTCTTAATCCCAAGAGGAATGGCTATTGAGGCTACGGCTGAAAATCTAAAAAAATGGGAACAAGAAAAAGATAAGGAAAAGAACAAGTTAGAGGATGAATTAAAAAATGCTCTTGCTCTTAAGGAAAAGATAGAAGATATAACAGTTAAAGTAAGTGCTAAAGGCGGGAGTGAAGGAAGACTGTTTGGGTCTATAACATCTTCTGAGGTAGCCCTTAAATTAAAAGAACAGTATGGTATTGAAATTGACAAAAGAAAAATCGATATGAAAGACAATATAAAGACAGCAGGAATAACAACAGTTGATTTAAAACTACACCCAGAAGTTCAGGCAAACTTAAAGGTAGAAGTCTCAGTAGAGTAAGAGGTGGAATAGATGGAAAATGCAATTGGGAGGATACCCCCACATAGTATTGAGGCGGAGCAATCAGTATTAGGTGCTCTGCTTTTAGATAAAGAAGCGATTAATACAGCAGTTGAACATCTAAAATCAGATGATTTTTATAAAGAAGCAAATAGAGAGATATATGAAGCAGTGCTGGTTCTTAATAATAGAAATGAGCCTGTTGATTTAATTACGCTTTCTGAAGAGTTAAAAAGAAGAGATACCCTAGAAAGCATTGGTGGAATCACTTACCTAGCAAATTTATCTAGCAGTGTTGCAACAACTGCAAATACAAAGTACTATTGTGATATTGTAGAGGAAAAGTCGATTCTTAGAAGACTTATTGGTTCAAGCAATGAAATAATGGGGCTAGCATATGATAATTTTGAGAGTGTAAATGTTATTATTGAAAAAGCTGAAAAAAATATATTTGACATAACGCAAGGCACTCATAGAAAGAGTTTCTTTCCTATTAATGAAGTCTTATTAACTAGCTTTGCTCAAATTGAAGAAAGGGCAGCTAATAAGGGGCAACTTACTGGTGTTACAACAGGCTATGCAGATTTGGATTTAAAGTTATCTGGCCTACAAAAGTCGGACTTGGTTCTTTTGGCCGCAAGACCTTCTATGGGAAAAACAGCACTTGGAGTAAATATTGCAACTAATGCATCATTAAAAGACGATGCAAAAGTTGCCCTGTTTTCACTAGAGATGTCTAAGGAACAATTGGTTCAAAGGATTATTAGTTCAACTGCCCATGTAGATTTGCAGAAAATAATAAGCGGAAATCTCGTTGATGATGAGTGGATAGAAATAGTAAATGCAATGGCTCCACTTTCCAAGATGGATATATATATCGATGATACCGCAGGAATTTCTATGATGGAAATGAAAGCAAAGTG
>CAZRXS010000147.1:0-2102 GCA_964604145.1 uncultured Gudongella sp.
CCTGAATTTGCTGCATTGCTTAATGGGAAGTCTATAATTCTGTATTTACCACCAAATGCAACTGCTGGCTTTGCTACTTTTTTTGTAAGAGCTTTAAGTCTTGAACCCTGCCCACCTGCAAGTAGCATTGCTACAACCTTACTATCCATAACATCTTCCCCCTTTTATCTTTTTATTTTTGTTTCTTTTGTTGGGATTATTTTTAAATACATTGCCCCAAGTGCTGGCAAATCTACCCTTATGCTAAAATCTCTTCCATGAAATTCTTCTTCTTTTGCTTTATAGCGCTTTATCCGTTTAGTGTTTCCACCATATCTTTGGTGGTCACTGGTAAATAAAGTATTATAAGTCCCCAGCTCCCTAACACCAATAGGATAATCGTTTCTGGCTACTGGTGTAAAATTAAATATGCATATTAACTTTTCTCCAGCCCTATTTATTCTTTCAAATGAAATAATACTTTCAAGGTAATTCTGGTTTTCAATCCACTCAAAACCATCAAATGAATTATCAACTTCATAAAGACAAGATTCTTCTTTATAAAACCGGTTTAAGTCTTTTAAATAAGTTTGCATCCTTTTATGTTTGTCGTATTTTAATAGATGCCAGTCAAGTCCTTCATGTTCTCTCCATTCAATAAACTGACCAAACTCGCCACCCATAAAAAGGAGTTTTTTACCTGGGTGCGCATACATATATTGGTATAATAATCTTAAGTTTGAAAATTTATCGTCATAATAACCTGGCATTTTATCAATCAAGGACTTTTTACCATGAACTACTTCGTCATGGCTTAAAGGAAGTATATAGTTTTCAGAAAATGCATACATCATTGAAAATGTAAGTGCCCGGTGGTGGTCTTTTCTAAAAATTGGATCCATTTCCATATATTCAAGAATATCATTCATCCAACCCATATTCCATTTGTAGTTAAATCCTAGACCCCCTTTATCAACAGGGTGTGTTACTTTTGGCCATGCAGTTGATTCTTCTGCTATCATCATAGTTCCCGGATAATGTTTAAAGACAACTGTATTTAGTTTTTTTATAAATTCAATTGCCTCTAGATTCTCTCTGCCACCATATATATTTTTAATATCTTTCCCAGCAAAATCTAAATAGAGCATATAGGCTACTGCATCTATTCTAAGCCCATCTATATGATAGTATTCATGCCAGTACATTGCATTTGATATAAGAAAAGAGATCACTTCTGCTTTGCTGTAATCAAAATTTAGTGTACCCCATTGGTCGTTTTCTGCTTTTGCCTTATCATATGACTCAAATAGATAAGTTCCATCAAATCTCGCTAGTCCAAAATCATCTTTTGTAAAATGAGCCGGTACCCAATCTAAAATTACACCTATATCATTTCTATGGCACTCATCTATTAGGTGCATAAAATCTTTTGGTGTTCCAAACCTGCTTGTAGGTGCATAATATCCAGTTATCTGATATCCCCAAGATGCATCAAGAGGATATTCACATATTGGCATTAATTCAATATGAGTATATTCCATCTTCTTTACATATTTAACCAAATCACTAGCTAACTCCCTATATGTATAGGGGTTGTTTTCTTCTTTTTGTTTCCATGATAAAAGATTGACCTCATAAATTGACATAGGCTTATTGTAGTGGTCTGCTGCTTTTTTCCTCTTTCTTAACCAGGCTTTATCTTTCCATTCATATCCTTTTATATGGTAAATTTTAGAGTCATTTAGGGGTCTTGTGTCTGCATGAAAAGCGTATGGATCAGCTTTGTATCGAATTTCTCCATTTTCTGCAATTATCCTGTATTTATAACTATGGTATTCTTCTCCATTGGGTATAACTATCTGCCAAAGTCCGCTTTCTTTTATTCTTTTCATAGGAAGGTTCCAATGATCCCAAAAATTAAATTCCCCTGTTAAGTATACTTCTTTTGCTCTTGGCGCCCAAACTACAAACCTATGACCTTCTATTTTGTTTTTTTTATAGGGATGGACACCCATAAATTCATAGGATCTATAGCTAGTACCCTCATGAAAAAGATATGCATCCACCTCTCCATCATCTATATAGAAATAATCTTTATTTAATTCCAAAGCCATAATAGAACC
>CAZRXS010000148.1:0-2097 GCA_964604145.1 uncultured Gudongella sp.
CTATCTTCTGTCTTGGGTCTCCACTTCCAGTAACCCTCATAGCTTGATAAACATAACTTCTTCCAGAAAGTGGGTCTCTTATAGCCCCACCTAAGCAAGTTGCTGCTCCCCCAAATGGTTCTATTTCAGTAGGGTGATTATGCGTTTCGTTCTTAAACATCAATAACCATTTCTCTATTTTATTATCAACATCAACATTTATTTCTATACTACAAGCATTTATTTCTTCTGATAAATCAATATTATCGAGTAAGCCCATTTTTATGCATTGTTTGGTATTAATAGTAGCTAAATCCATTAGTGAGATAGGTTTTTTTGCACTAACAAATTCTCTTGATGCAATATACTCGTTTAG
Organism: uncultured Gudongella sp.; assembly: GCA_964604145.1. GTDB lineage: Bacteria > Bacillota > Clostridia > Tissierellales > Tissierellaceae > Gudongella. The sequence goes on from CAZRXS010000148.1 coordinate 356, forward strand.
TGCAGATTGAAATAGATTTTTATATTTTCCTTTATCAATCTTAATATCTTCAATCTCAGTTAAGAAAGTTGTATGCCTGCAATGATCAGACCAATATGTATCTATTACTTTTAACTCTGTTATTGTGGGGTCTTTTTTTTCCTCATTTAAAAAATATTTTTGAACTAGTTCTATATCATCAAAACTCATTGAAAAACCCATCTCTAGTCTCAATTTTTCTAAATCATCGCTACTTAATTTAATAAAGCCATGCATTATTTTTATATCCTGTGGTTCCTCTATTTCATCTTCTAAACTTATAGGTATTGCAAGTGAAGCTTCTCTAGAATCAATAGGATTGATAAGATAGCTTTTAATTTTTTCTATTTCTTCCTTGCTAATATTTCCTATTAGTATATATGCTTTGGCAGACTTTACAATGATTTCCATCTCATTTAGTAAAATTTGGATACATTGTATAGCGGAATCTGCTCTTTGGTCATATTGGCCTGGAAGAAATTCTGCAACTATTAAAGTCCCCTTTAATTCAGGTAAAGAATCTATATAGATATTATCTACATTGGCTTCTGACAAAATTAAGCTAATTATCTTATTAAAGTTTTTATCATCAGAACAGTTAAAATCATATCTGTTAAATAGCCTTAAATCTTCTAAACCTTTAATCTTTAAAATATTTTTTATTTCTTTAAATAAGCTATTTGCTTCAATGTTATATCCATCTTTTTTTTCAACATAAACTCTTCTAATCATAATAATATCTTCCTCCAGTCACCTTTCTTTGATATATACTATTGTACCACCTCAAGTTAATCAAGTAAAACAATTAATGCTTTGTAATTAGGAAATTTTAGAGCCATGAATCAAGATTCATGGCTCTATTTGGATTAAATATTAATAATCGTCCCAGTCGATAATTCATTTATCCTATCTTTCATAGTTTCTTTTAACTTATAGAACTGGTCCCTACCAGTACAATGTCCTGTATAGAAAACTGCTCCTGAATCCAATAATCTATCTGAAATATCTTTTAAAAAATCCCTATCTATAGAATCATTTAAATCAAGATCCTTTAAGTGAAATCCACCTACAACGTGAGTTATAGGTAAGTCGCTAATTTTTTGTGCTTGCTTTAAAATATTAACTATACCCTTGTGAGAGCAACCAACGATAAGTACCCTGTTAGAGCCTTCTTTAATTATCAGATTTTGCTCATGTTTAAAATCATCCTTTTCCCAAATTTCTCCCTTTTTCATAAGGAGATTATCATTTCCTCTTGGAAGCAGGTCTTCCCCTTGTATATCAGAAAATAAAATTAAATCATCGTCAAAAAAAATATCCTTATTTACAATTTTAACTCTATCGTTTTCTCTTATTTTAATATCAATTCCAGCATCCCTAATTTCTTCATCTTCTTTAATTGCACCATGAGGTATAAATGCCTCTTCTTGAATATAAATAAGAGCATCCTGATTCATATCTAAAAAATCTAAAAGTCCACCTCCGTGGTCATAATGTCCGTGAGATAGAATTGCCATATCAGCATCTCTTAAGTTTAAATCAAGCGTCTTTGCATTCATAATAAACTTATTTGATGCCCCAGTATCAAAAACAATCTTTCTTTTTTCTGTTTCAATATACAAACTTAAGCCGTGTTCTGTTAAAAATTCATCTGATATTGCCTCATTTTCTAATAATGTTTTTATTATCATCTATATCACACCCCTGTCTTTATATTATTAGTT
>CAZRXS010000149.1:0-2051 GCA_964604145.1 uncultured Gudongella sp.
CATTGTGATTTATCTTTTCATTGTGATTTGCCTTACTGTGGAATTTTAATTATTTGATTTGGGAATATTAAATGTGGATTCTTAAGTGCGTTATACTCAGCTAATACCCTCCATTCTACCCCATAAGCTCTACCTATTTTAGATAACCAGTCTCCAGGTTTAACAACGTATTCTTTGTATTCTTTAGGTGGTTCTGGAGTTGGCTCTGGTTCTGGTGTTGGCTCTGGAGGTGTAGGTTCTGGTTCTGGCTCAGGTAGTACTGGAACATCAGTTGCTACTATTCTACCCTCTACCATTGGGTTAAGTGTTCCCATCTTTTCAACATACTCAATTAATACATCAGATAAAAGTCCACCTTCTCCTACAAAAGGCTTTCCTTTAAACATTAGATAATCGTCTCCACCAGCTGCCATAAAATCATTTGTTACAAGTGTATAAGTTTTATTAAGGTCAACTGCTTCTTCTCCAATTAACACTGAAGTTATTCTCTCTCCAACTGGCATTGAAGCATTAAATGTATATTTTATTCCACTAACATGTGGAAAATGCCCTGCCGTCGCTGGAAAGTCTTTTACGCCATGCTCTAAAGCTTCCATCAGTTCAGCTCCAGTTACTTCGATAATTGCTAGCGTATTTGTAAATGGAAATGCTGTTAGAATGTCCTCGATTGTTATATCTCCTGCTTCTATAGATGCCCTAATTCCTCCACCATTTGTCATTGCTATATCTGCTCCTGTGGAATCTCTCATAGCATCGGTTATAAGGTTACCTAGGTTAGTTTCACCCACTCGTACATGCTCTCTTAGTCCATCAAGCTCAACTTGAGTTTTGCCTACTACTACACTAACTATAGGCTCATTTATAACTTTAATTTCTTCAATTATATCAAGTATTTCTTGGTCAGCCTCTAAATCTTTTGCTTCTTCATATGGCATAAGTCTTGCTTCATATCCTGTCCATTCTTTATCTTCAAAATCTAATTTTACAATCCCTATGTTTTTGGTGTATGAACCAGCTTGGACAATAAGCACATCATTCACCATATTGCCTTCTTGAAGCTCAGTGTGGCTATGTCCATCAACTATAACATCTATACCTTCTACCTGCTCAGCTAGCTTTATAGAAGTATTCTCTGATGAAGCATCATCTCCTAAGTGAACTAGAGCTATTATAAAATCAACATCTTCATCTTCTAGCTCTTTTACAACCTTTTTACCAGCCTCTACACCACTTGTAAATTTAATTCCTACCGTGTTATCAGGGTGTGACTTATATTTAGTTTCATCTGTCGCCAAACCAAATATTCCCACTTTAAGGCCATTGTCCATAGTATAAATAACATATGACTCAAAGTCAGTAGAACCATCTGCTTCTTTAACTATATTTGCTGCTATTAAAGGAAATTCTGCCATTTCCTTTAATTCTAGTAGCCTATCATAACCATAGTTAAAATCATGGTTGCCTGGAACCATTGCATCAAATTCCATAAGATTCATAGCCTCTACCATTGTTTCTCCACGAGTCACATTAATCAAGGTTGTTCCATGAAAAGTATCTCCCGCATTAAGGAATAATAGGTTGGGGTCTTCAGCTTTTAATTGGTCTACCTTAGTCTTTAGCTTGGCATAACCTAAAGCTCCCTCATAATCATCTTCTGCAAGCCTTCCATGTACGTCGTTAACATGGACAATAGTAAGAGTTTGATTCTCCACTGCAAAAACTACCCCACTTGGCATTACCATTAGGCCTAGTACAAGGACTAACGATAACACCCAACTTACAATTCTCTTGTTTCGTAACATTCCCTCTCCTCCTTTTATTTGTAAAATCTCATTTACTCAATATTCTTATACCCTATAAAAAACATAAAACCACTAAATTCTTTTTTTGACAAAGTTTTTGTCAATACAAATTAAATTAGGTTCGGATAGACAGAGTCGTCTATCCCTACGACCAACATATTCTGTCATCCAGAGCGTAGCGAAGGATCTTTGTTTTTAATCTTTTCAATTGTGATTAGGGGACAAAAAGAACCGTCCCCTTTGTTTTTA
>CAZRXS010000150.1:0-1916 GCA_964604145.1 uncultured Gudongella sp.
GGTAAATGCTTATTTTTTTCTCTTTATCAATATGTATGTAGGATTTAGAAATTTCCTAATCCAATGCTTATTCTGAGAGCATCATCAATGCTTCTCATCAACTTGTCGTCAAATCTACCTATTTTTTCTCTAAGTCTTTTTTTATCTATGGTTCTTATTTGCTCAAGTAAAACAACTGAATCTTTTGGTAGCCCATAATCCTGTGCTGTTATTTCTATATGTGTAGGAAGCTTTGCTTTATTGATCTGAGAGGTGATGGCCGAAATAATTATGGTAGGACTGTATTTATTACCTACATCATTTTGTATTACCAAAACAGGTCGCACCCCACCTTGCTCAGAACCAATAACAGGACTTAAATCAGCATAGTATAAGTCTCCTCGTTTAACTATCATGGGTATTCATTCCTTAATTTATTTTCATAGCCAATCAAGTCGCTTACATCTTCTGCTAAACCTATTTCTGAAAGACTTAAATTTATTTCGCTCACTTCAAGATAACCCTTCATAAATTCCTTGTATTTTCTACAACGAAATTCACTTCTATGACATAGGGCAACGACCTTATCAAATAAATCAAGGTTATCTTCAATAACCATAGGGAGCTTTATTTCTCTTACACTCATTTATTATCACCCCTTATTCATCCCTTAGAGAATTACTAGGTTAATTTTATTATATCCCTTTATTAAAAACACTGTCAACTTATCATTGGTTAATCAAACAAATAATCTATTGTTTTTATAACTTTACCTTCTTTTGTATACACTCTAGGGAGTCTTCTACCCATCATACAAATAATTTCATAGTTAATTGTCCCAAGTTTTTTTGCCAACTCATCTACATGGGGATAATCAGGATTTCCAACACCAAAAAATACAACTTCATCTCCAATTTTAATATTATCTAATCCTGTAATATCAAGCATTAGTTGGTCCATACAGATTTTCCCTGCTATGGGAACTCTTCTATCGCCGACATAAGCTTCTCCCTTGCCAGTCAACATTCTTGTATATCCATCAGCATAACCTATTGGAACAGTAGCGATTTTAGATTCTTTTTCTGTGATAAATAAATGCCCATAGCTAATTCCTGTTTTTTCTGGAAGGGTTTTTATATTTGAAATAAGAGATTTTAAAGTCATAGCTGGTTTTAAATCTATCTTTTCCTTCATAACTTCATCAGAAGGATAATAGCCATATAAAATAATCCCCGGACGAACTATATCTAAATTATACTCTGCTTTGTCAATTATAGCCGCTGAATTAGAAACATGTTTTATTGGAATATTTGCACCTTTTTTCTCTAATTTATCTACAACCCATTGAAATCTAGAATACTGAGTTTTAGTAAAAGTCTTATCTACTTCATCAGCCTTAGCAAAGTGAGTGTAAATACCCTCTACTTCAATATTTTTTAACTGGGTAATTTTTAGTATTTCTTCGATAGAATGATCTTCTGGTAGAAATCCAAGCCTACTCATTCCAGTATCAACTTTTATATGAACTTTTATATTTCTATCCTTTTCTTGAGCTTTTTCTGACAATACTACAGCATCTTCAAACCTATATATAGTTTGGATAAGATTGTATTCTACTACCTCTTCCATCTGAGAACTTGGAGTGTAATTTAAAATCAATATCGGCTCTTTAATACCCGCTTTACTTAGCTCAATAGCTTCATTTAATAAAGATACAGCAAATCTTTTAGCACCTAAACTTTTATAAAGCTTTGCAAGCTCTACAGACCCATGACCATAAGCATTTGCTTTAATAACAGGCATTACGATGGTATCTTTTTTAACAATTTTCTCAATTTCTCTGAAATTATGCGCCAAATTATCTAGATTAATCTCCACATAAGTTGGCCTTACACTTGATAAAAAATCCATAGCAACCTCCTTAAATTATAATTATA
>CAZRXS010000151.1:0-1877 GCA_964604145.1 uncultured Gudongella sp.
CAAAAGGCTTTGCAGAAGAATTTAGCAAACAGCTTAAAGTAGATGGAGTAGATGCCGTAATCTTAACTTCAACCTGAGGCACTTGTACTCGTTGCGGTGCAACGATGGTAAAAGAAATAGAAAGAGCTGGAATTCCAGTTGTTCATATTTGTACAGTAGTTCCTATATCATTAACAGTTGGTGCTAACAGAATAGTACCAGCAATTGCTATTCCTCATCCACTTGGAAATCCTGCATTAGATCCAAAGGAAGAAAAATCATTGAGGAGAAAGCTTGTTGAAAGAGCTTTAAAAGCTTTAGAAACAGAAGTAACAGAACAAACAGTATTTGAAAAGTAAAGAATTAATACAAATGGGTGATGAAATTATCACCCATTTGAAAACTATATAATTATATGGAGGTGACTCATTTGAGTTATTCAGTAGTAAAAGGAACAAGTTATGTGCTTATACAAGCACCAGATATGATTTTACACAACGGTACAACACAAACAACAGAGAGACATTTAAATCCAGACTCAGAATATCTAAAGAATCTTCCCAACAGTATAAGATCTTATGAAGAGGCGGTTAATTATCTTCCAAATCAAGTCTATATAGGAAATAAAAAACCAGCAGATTTAAAAGCTGCCACTCAACCATGGGTTGGACAAGATGTACAGGGACATTCAAGATATGGAAGATTTGGAGAAATTATGCCACAAGATGAATTTTTAGGCATGATAAAAATAGTAGATGCCTTTGACCTTGTAAAGTTATCTGAAGAATTTACTAAAAAAATAAAGCCAGCTTTAGAAGAACATGCTTTAATTAAAGAAGAAGATATAGCAAAACTAAAAAGTGGAGACAAGAAGGCGGATATAGATAAGTTAATTAATGAGCAAGGTGCTGAGCCAATTTATTCAAATAATGAAATTGTTGGATGCGTTAAAAAAGCTCATGATATTGACCTAAATTTAAGTGCACATATTATTTTTGAAAACCTTGTTTCAAAGGCTTCTGGAATGCTAGCAGCTATTCATCTAGTAGATAAAACTGATATCAATCCAGAGGACATTGAATATGTATTAGAGTGTTCAGAAGAAGCATGTGGAGATATGAACCAAAGAGGTGGAGGAAATTTCGCTAAAGCAATTGCTGAAGTAGCAGGACTTACTGGTGCATCTGGTTCAGATGTTAGAGGTTTCTGTGCGGCTCCACTGCATGCAATAATTTCAGCAGCATCAATGGTACAAGCTGGAACTTTTAAACATGTATTAGTTGTCGCAGGTGGTTCAGCAGCCAAACTTGGTATGAATGGTAAAGACCACGTTAAAAAGGAACTACCAATACTAGAAGATGTAGTAGCTGGATTTGCTGTATTAGTAAGCCAAAATGATGGAACAAGCCCAGTTTTAAGAACAGATCTAGTTGGTAGACATACAGTTGGTACTGGTTCTTCACCACAAGCTGTAATAACTTCTTTAGTTACTGAGCCTTTAGATAGGGGTAATCTAAAAATTACTGATATTGATAAGTATTCAGTAGAAATGCAAAACCCAGATGTAACAAAACCTGCAGGAGCAGGAGATGTTCCAACTGCAAACTATAAAATGATCGCCGCTTTAGGCGTTAAAAGAGGGGATATAGAGAGAACTGATCTTAACGACTTTATCGTTACACATGGTATGGAAGGATGGGCACCAACCCAAGGACATATTCCTTCAGGAGTACCTTATGTTGGATTTGCTAAAGAAGCATTAGAATCAGGAGAGATAAACAAAGTTATGCTTGTTGGGAAAGGAAGCCTATTCTTAGGAAGAATGACAAACTTATTTGACGGTGTATCGATAGTAATGGAAAAAAATTCTGGAGTGGAGAAGGAAAGTAAAGGAATTT
>CAZRXS010000152.1:0-1790 GCA_964604145.1 uncultured Gudongella sp.
AAATGGATGTTGCTAGCTAGCAACATCCATTTTTTTATGTTTTCTTAATCTTAACGTATCTTCTGAGCATTAAATGGCTACACTCGTTAAAATCAGTTGAGTGTAGCTATTTTAATCTTTCAAACATAGCCATACATTTGAAAATATAAATGTTGCTATAGCTAATTTAAAGTAGTATAATTAAGACATACTAATAGGAGGTGCTTTATGAATAAAAATAAAAGAGTGCATTTAGAAATACAAACTCATAGAAAGAACCCTAGAGGTCTTATTCGTACCTCGGTACGCAGAGATGGGAAGAATACTCACGATACAATTACAACATTAACAGGCTTATCCTTAGAACAACTTAAGCTAATACAAGCAGCCCTCCAAGGAAATGTTATTTTAAAAAAAGATTTTGTAATTAAGAATTCTAAAGAATACGGCGCTTCTTATGCACTGCTTGAATTAGCTAAAGATTTAGAATTGAATAAAATGATTTACTCTAGAACTTCTGAAAAATGGGTTAGAGATTGCCTGGCTATGATTATTGGTAAAGTCATTTATGCGGGCAGTAAATTGTCTTTAACAAGAATTGTTAAGGACAGCAGTCTATGGGAAGTGTGTGGCATAAGAGATGAAACAATTGATGTAAATTCCCACTGTTATCAGTCTATGGACAAACTATTGGATAGACAAAATGCTATACAAAAAAAGCTTGCTAAGAAACATTTGACTAATAATAGTATTATTTTATACGATATTACAAGCAGCTACCTAGAAGGTGAATATAAAGAAAGTGAAATCGTTACATATGGCTACAACAGAGATAAAAAGAAAGGTCACGAACAGATCGTTATTGGTTTAATTTGCAGTGTTGAAGGTTGCCCGATTGCAGTTGAAGTTTTCCGTGGAAATACCAAAGATGAGTCAACTATTGAAAAGAAAATCTCTCAAGTGAAAAAAGATTTTGGAATAAATAATGCAGTTTTTGTAGGTGATCGAGGTATGATTACTAAAACCCAATTCGATCGTATCCAAGAAAATGAAATAAATTATATTCAAACGATTTCAGCACTAACCCATTCTCAATTAAGTCATTTGTGCGAAAAAGATTTTGTTCAAACATCAATGTTTGATGAAAAAGAAATTATGCAAATTATAGATCCTGAAAAACCACATATTAGGTATGGATTATGTAAAAACAACGATCGAGGTAAAAAAGACAGAGAAACTAGGGAAATCCTCCTTCAAAAAACAGAGGCTGAGTTAGAAAAAATTAGAAACTTAAAAAGACCAGTAGATAATGCAAAAACAGGTCTTCGCGTTGGAAAAGTAATTAACAAGTATAAGGTTGGAAAATTATTTAATATAACCATTGAAAATGGCAAGCTTTATTGGGAGCGTAACGAAAAAAAGATTAAAGAAGCTCAGGCACTAGATGGTTTGTATGTTGTTTTTACAGATGTAAAAGAAGAAGATATGAGTATAAAAGAAGTAGTAGCAGCGTATAGGAAACTAATAGGTGTTGAGCAAGCCTTTAGAAATCTTAAAACTGTTCAACTAGAAATTCGACCTATTTACCATAAAACAGATGAAAGAATCGAGTGTCATGTTTTTTTGTGTATGTTAGCTTACTATTTGATGTGGCATAGTAAACAAAGGCTTTCACCTATATTTGAAGAAGATTCTGAAGGTCAGAATAAAAAATATACATTTGAGCATATCATTGAAAGATTAAAAAGTATCCGAAAAGAGACGATAGAAATAGAAGGTATTCAATCAACAATTATCACAGAATGTGACGA
>CAZRXS010000153.1:0-1738 GCA_964604145.1 uncultured Gudongella sp.
TCTTTTATCTTTTAATAGTTTATTAAAAATAAGTAAATAATTATAAAATGCTACTAAGCTTGAAATTAATGTAAGTGCTAGTAGTAGCACAGAAATACTAGTATTTAAATTAAAAACTATAGTAAATATTGAAGCATAAAGTAAAAATGTTGCTATTTTCCCATATTTATTTGACGGAATAACTAATTTCCCATGCTTTAAGTACAATAACCCTGCACCCACAACCATAACTAGTTCCTTTACTACTAGGGGTGCTACAATCCAAAGTGGTATAAGACCAATAATTGTAAATGTTACAAGTACTGTAAAACTCATAAGCTTATCCGCAAATGGATCAAGTATAGCTCCTAGCTTACTTGTTAAATTATATCTTCTTGCAATATATCCATCTAAAACATCCGATATTCCAGCAAGCATGAAAACCAACCCAGCAAATACAACCCTATTCTCAGCTTGCCCAAAAAATACATAAAGATAAACTGGCACTAAAAAAATTCTAAAAATCGTAATTATATTAGGTAGTGTCATAATATATCCTCTCTGTGGATTAGGCATATATAATCTAAGTAATTCTAATATAAAAGTTTATTTACCCCTAAATCGCTTAATTAATCCCACTAACTATAATAGCTTGTAAACTAGTAGTATATTATTTTTTAATAAAGCCAACTTTTTTATAAACTTTAGCTAGAATCTTATAAGCTTTTTCTTCAGCTTTTCTTGCTCCTTTTTTATAAACATCTTCGAGAAAATCTTTGTTGTTTAAATAATTATGATATCTATCCTGAAGTGGTTCAAGAGCGTTTATTACAACTTCAGCTACATCTTTTTTAAAGTCCCCATAACCTTTATTTGCGTATCTACGAATTATTTCATCTACCTCTGTCTCTTCTAAAACAGAGTAAATATTTATAAGATTTTTTAAGCCAGGTTGATCATCAGAATAGGCTATATTACCTTTTGAATCTGTTACAGCTTTTTTAATTTTCTTAGCTATTTTATCTTTGGAGTCTTGCAACAATATAAAAGCATTTTCATCCTGATCAGATTTACTCATTTTTGCCTCAGGGTTTTGCAAACTCATAATCCTTGCTCCGAATTCTTTTATTAATGGTTCTGGTACAGTAAAAGTGGGACTGTAACGATTATTAAACCTAATAGCAAGATCTCTTGCTAATTCTAAATGTTGTTTTTGATCATCCCCAACAGGAACAAAATCAGCTTCGTAAAGTAGAATATCTGCTGCCATCAAGACGGGGTATGTGAATAAACCTGCATTAAGGTTTTCTTCTGATTTTTTAGATTTTTCTTTAAATTGTGTCATTCTATTTAATTGACCCATATAAGTAATTGTATTTAATACCCAAGTAAGTTCAGCATGAGCTGAGACATGAGATTGCATAAATAGTGTTGATTTATCTGGGTCCATTCCACTTGCTAAATAAAGTGCCAATACATCCAGTGAATTTCTTCTTAAATTCTTTGGTTCTTGCGGTATTGTTATGGCATGCATATCTACAATACAATAATAACATTCATATTCATTTTGAAGGTCAACAAAATTTCTTAATGCGCCAATATAATTTCCTAAAGTTAAGGCTCCTGATGGCTGAACGCCACTAAAAACGACTTTCTTATCCAAACTTAAACACCCCTTATATAATATAATAAACCCTCCATCTTTAGTAAAGAGAATGAAGGCTTATACAAATAAAAGCTTATTAATACTTATCACTAA
>CAZRXS010000154.1:0-1720 GCA_964604145.1 uncultured Gudongella sp.
AGTAAATGTAGTAAAAGATGTTTATAATGAATTTGGACAGTTTATGAGTTTTGATTTATTTTCATATTGCTATTTTGACTTGAATTGCTTAGATAAAGAATTAATGACTAAAGACGAAGTAAATTGGCTTAACAGTTATCACAATAATGTTTATAAAAAGCTTGTACAGTATTTAACAGAGGATGAAGGTAAATGGTTAAAAGAAAAGACAAGAATGATATGATCAGTTAATAAATAGAATAGGTGATAGTTTGATAAACTTAGAAGAACAGTTAAAGAATTTACCTGATTCTCCAGGTGTCTATTTAATGAAAGACAAAAGCGGAGAGATTATATATGTTGGAAAGGCCATCTCTTTAAAAAACAGAGTAAGGCAGTATTTTCAATCTTCTTTAAACCACTCGAGAAAAGTATCTTCAATGGTTAAGCAAATCCATGACTTTGAATATATTATGGTTCAAAATGAGGTAGAGGCTCTTGTGCTTGAGTCAAATCTTATTAAAAAAAATCGACCAAAATACAATATACTTTTAAGGGATGATAAACAGTATCCATATATAAAGGTTACATTAAATGAAAAGTTCCCAAGGGTGCTTAAGACTAGAAAGATTGAGAAGGACGGTGCCAAATACTTTGGTCCATATCCAAGTGCAACAGCCGTAAATGAAGCTATAGAAATTTTTCATAGATATTATCAAATTAGAAACTGCAAATTAAATTTAGATAAAGAGGATGTAAAATTTAGACCTTGCTTAAACTATTTTATTGGAAGATGCTTGGGACCATGTATGGGAAATGTAGATGAAAAAGCCTATAACAACATGATAAAAGAGATTTTAGACTTTTTATCACTAAAAAGTAATCGCCTAAATAAAAAAATAGAAGAAAAAATGAAAGAAGCTGCTAAAAACTTAGACTTTGAGAACGCAGCGAGATATAGAGACCAATTAGCTGCATTAGATAATTTGCACGAAAAACAAATTATTTCCTCAACCACAGAACTTGAACAGGACATTATTGCAATGGCAAGGGGCATAGAAGAAGTTGTAGTCCAAGTGTTCTTTATAAGGGAAGGTAAAATTAATGGCAGAGAACATTATATTATGGAAGACTCATATATTGAAGAACGCGGAGAAATATTAAGTAGTTTTGTAAAACAATTCTATCCTGGCACCGCCTATATACCTCGTGAAATTATTATTGAAGAAGAACTTCCAGACCACGATGCTATTGAAACTTGGTTAAGCAATCTTAAAGGAAATAAAGTTAGCCTTCAAGTGCCAAAAAGAGGAGAAAAGCTAGCTCTCATTAGGATGGTAAAAGCTAATGCTATGGATATGTTAAATAAATATGGAGATAAGTTTTTAAGAAAGCACAGAGAAAATTTAAAAGCTCTAGATATGTTACAAGAAAGTTTGGATTTGGATGAAAGACCTAATAGGATTGAAGCCTATGATATCTCTAACATAAGCGGTGTTGGCTCTGTTGGGTCTATGGTAGTGTTTGAAAAAGGTCAAGCTAAAAAGTCAGATTATAGAAGGTTTAAAATTAAAACTGTACAGACTCCTGACGATTATAAGAGCATGGAAGAGATTCTTAGGAGGAGATTTACTAGAGGGATAAATGAAAAGTTTGGTAGCTTCTCTCTTTTGCCAGATTTAATTATTGTTGATGGAGGCAAAGGGCAGATTAACAAAGGGCAGGCTGTTTTAGATGAATT
>CAZRXS010000155.1:0-1710 GCA_964604145.1 uncultured Gudongella sp.
GAAAATTACTATAAATATTCATTTTGTTTCCTCTTGCAAACCCTATCAAGGTAATCCCCAATTCTTTGGATAAATCAATTGCTAAAGAAGTAGGTGCAGACCTAGAAATAATAATAGGAATTCCTCTTTTCGCAGCTTTTATAAGTATTTCAGATGATATTCTACCTGTTGTTAAAATCAACTTATCATCAAATTGGATCTCTTCTAAGTGTCCACTTCCAAGAACCTTATCAAGAGCATTGTGTCTGCCTATATCTTCTGCATAAAATAGAATCTTTTCAACACTGCACAAGGCACAACTGTGTACTCCGCCAGTCTCTTTGAACAATACTGAAAGATCGTTAAATTCCTTCATTAATTGTACCACAGTTGTTAGATTAATGTCCAGCTTTTTAGATATTTTGCTGCTAGTCTTTGAATCTATTATATTATAAAATGATGTATTTTTTCCACATCCTGATGTAATAGTCCTTCTGCCCCTATATTTATTTCTTAGTTCCCTCTCTTTTTCTTTTATACTTACATATATGGTTTTAGCTCCCTCAATAATTTCCATCCTTTGTATTTCATCTAAGTTTTCTAAATAATTCTCAGAAAAAAGAAAACCCACCGCCAATTCTTTAAGAAACTCTGGAGTACAAAGAATTGTTACCAATTCTTCTTCATTAAGGAATATTGTAAATGGGTGTTCTATAATAATTTCATCTTGAATTAGTTGTTTTAATCGACCTCTTATTTTTAAAATTTCTACATATTTCTTTACTTCCATGCAAATCCACCAATTCCCTCAAGATTCTCTAAATATTCATTTATATCAGCTTTTGTGTTTAGATTATAAAACATATCCCAATTTGGGCTAAATTCTCTAGCTTTTTCTTCATCAATAAAATTAATATCCAAGTTTAATAAGAGTCTATTTACAGACCTTCCTCCTAATTCTAGAAAATCTTCTAGCGGGTCGATTATATCTAGACTATAAAATGCATTAAAAGGCTCTATCCAATCTTTAAATCTGGCTATACATGCCTTTTTATCTGAACCTTTAATTTGGGATTCCATATAGTCTATAAATTCCAAATTTATATTTGGCATATCGCAAGCGAGAATATATGAAAAATGGGAACTAGACTTTAAAAGCCCAGCATGAATTCCAGCCAAAGGACCTTTTCCAACAAAAACATCCTGTGTAACCATTACTGGTAAACCTTTGTATTCTTCTGGCTTATTAGTAACAATTATAAGCTCACTAAAACTAGGCTTCAACTTTTGAACTAAACTATCCATTAAAAGTCTTTCTTTTAGCCTTAAAAATTGTTTATCAAAACCCATCCTACTGCTTTTGCCTCCAGCAAGTATAATTGCAGTCCCAAACTCTTTCATATTAATCCTCTTTTCTGGCACATTCACTTGTCCTATCTAATAAGATTTCTAGTCCATGGTAGATACTATCCAATGTGAAGTCTAAGCTTTCCTTAATAGCTTTTGGACTCCCAGGTAAGTTTACAATTAAAGTGTTATTTCTTATACAAGAAACTCCTCTTGAAAGCATCGCTCGCTTTGTTATTTGAAGGCTAAACATCCTTATAGCCTCAGCAATCCCCGGTGCCAATCTAGTCGCAACTTTCAAGGTGGCCTCTGGTGTAATGTCTCTTTTGCTAAAACCAGTACCACCTGTTGTTAATATCAAGTCTAAATTTAACTTATCAGCCA
>CAZRXS010000156.1:0-1705 GCA_964604145.1 uncultured Gudongella sp.
CTAGCATGTAGTCTTTATACCTGCTTGCATCCATTGACCCTCTTAACTCATTAGCTCCATCCCACAAACGTCTTTTTATTTCTTCTGATGTAATCATATTTTCTCTCCTCAGATAAGTAGTTATAAATATTTTAACTAAATTATTATATTTTTAAATTCTGATTATGACTGTTAAATTAATATATTCTATAGTTTATCAAATCCAAAGTGATTTTTTATATATTTGCTAGTTTCAAAAGGGTCTTTCAAATCCTACATTTCCTGTATTCTCAGCCATTTATGCCCTCCTATTTTCATGCTCTTCATATATATCTTATTTTATCTGTTTAAACCTTTAAGGTCAAACAATTGTGGTAATTTTCTGTCTTTAATAAAAAAAGGTACCCTAGATTTAAAAGGTACCATAAATATTATTCAAAATTATTAATTTTTTAATGCTGTAATTGGGACTACATATACTCCATCTTCTCTTAAATATGCTGCCTTACAAATACCACAGACTATACAAAGGACCTTTGGTGGTTTCCCTCCATCTCTTAATATCTTATCTCTTATTCTCTTTAAAGAATTTGCTGCTTCACCTATTTTATCGCTTCCAAATTTTATTTCTATTGCTACCCAATCTCCATTTTCTAACTCAATCACAGCATCAATTTCATCACCATCATAATCTTGATAGTGGAATAAATTTGCATTAAATGAGTCGGCATATATTCTTAAGTCCCTCTCACACAAAGCTTCGAATAAAAAACCTAAAGTATTTAAATCATTAATAAGCATATTAGTTGTTGCATTGAGTAATGCACAAGCTAATGACGGGTCAACAAAATGTCTTTTATCTAATTTCTTTATCCTAGTTGATGATCTAATATTAGAAGAAAAAGCTTTCTGGTTTTCAATCAAAAACATTCTTTCAAATAAAGTCAAATAAACTGAAATAGTGTTATTGTCTATGCTTTCCTCTTCTATTTCTTTAATGTCTTTTTTTATTGTATTTATAGATACTGTTGTACTTTCATTTCTTGCCAAAGACCTTAACAGTAAATTCATTTTTCGAGTATCCCTATTAATTCCTTCAAGTCGGTAAATATCGTGATTAATAATAGCATTTAAATACTCTCTAGCTATAAGCGTATATTCTGACTCTTTCAAATCCAAACTACCTGGCCATCCACCTCTAACTATTAATTTTATAATTTTATCTAAACTTGGTTCATTAGTTACTATGTTTTTATATTGCTCATTACAAATATCTTCCAAAGAAACCTGCCCTGATGAGTCTTTTGATTCATACAATGACATAGGCCTCATTCTTAAAGTTGATATCCTGCCTGCACCACTATGCAATACACCTTTCTGAGCAGGAGTAGCCGAACCTGTTAATATAAATTGACCTTTACTTCCTCTTTGATCGACTTCAAATCTTACAGCATCCCATATCTCGGGTACTTCTTGCCATTCATCTATTAACCTTGGTGTCTCTCCTTCTAGAACTAATTTAGGATCTATTTTTGCCAGTGACTTGTTTTGAAAATTTCCTGAAGGGTCTCCTAGATAAATCTTGCTTTTACTATGACTGCTTGCTGTCCAAGTTTTACCACACCACTTAGCGCCCTCTATGCAAACAGCGCCAAAGGTTTTTAAATGTTTATGTACAGTTTTATCTATAATTCTAGGTAAGTATTTTTCGTTATTCATTATATTT
>CAZRXS010000157.1:0-1670 GCA_964604145.1 uncultured Gudongella sp.
ACACCTGCTGTTGTTGCTAATAACGTAAGAAATAGTGGGGCAGGAACCACAGTTACAAGGCTTAAAACTGGTGGGGATGAAATTGATGTGGTTATTAGAGATAGTTCAGATATTACAGAAAGCTTAAATAATTTTAGATATATGGATATATCTACTCCAATGGGGACAAATATTCCCCTATCACAACTTGCAGATATTGAACTTATCACAGGACCAAGGGCTATAAACAGGGATAATCAAGAAAGACAAGTTACTGTTACAAGCGATATAATGGACAGGGATTTAAATGAAATACTTGTAGATGTAAGAGCGGGGCTTGCCGATTACGAGATCCCAAGTGGCTACTCATATAATTTAGGTGGGGAAAGCGAAGAGATAGTAGATGCATTCCAACAGCTGGGAAAAGCATTATTACTTGCCATAATTTTAATATATATGGTTATGGCTGCGCAGTTTGAATCACTTCTTTATCCCTTTATAATAATGTTTACAATTCCTCTTGCATTTGGGGGAGGGGCGTTAGGATTGTTTTTAACAAGAAGGGCCTTGGGGGTAACATCGCTAATAGGTGTAATTATCCTATCGGGAATAGTTGTAAATAATGGTATAGTCTTAATTGACTATATAAATACCTTAAGAAAATCAGGAAAGGATAGGTACGAAGCCATTGTTATAGCTGGGCCTGTTAGACTTAGACCAATTTTAATGACAACCTTAACTACGATATTAGGCCTAATACCACTTACACTTGGAATTGGCGAAGGGGCAGAATTAATTGCTCCAATAGGCAGCGTAGTAATTGGTGGACTAAGTTTAGCAACCATATTAACTCTAGTTGTAGTTCCTGTTATGTACACTTTACTAGATGATTTATCTATTAAGATGAAAAAGAAATTTTTAAAAAGAGACAGACAAGCTAGCGAGGTGGAGTAATGACCTCAATTAGACAAGAGCGTAGAGAACAGATTATTAAGGCAGCTATCAAGGTATTTGGGAAAAACAATTTTCACAGGACCAAGATGGATGATATTGCAAAAGAAGTCCAAATAGGTAAAAGCACTATTTATGAATATTTTGACAGTAAAAAAGATTTATTTGAAGAGATGCTTATGTATATTGCCACTGGATACTATAAATCTATGAAAATAGAGGTTGAAAAATGGGACAGCTCTAAAGATAAATTGATAGCATTTACAATTTACCATGGTAAGTTTATGAGAGACCATCTTAAACTTGTAGAAAGTGCAATGATGGATAAAAATCTTATTTCTGAAAAGATGGGCAAGCAAATTCTTTCAAGAAAAGAAGCTGTCTTTCGATTATTAGAAGATATTTTAAAAAAAGGAGTTTTATCAGGAGAGCTTGTAGAAGATATAGATACCCAATTGGCAGCTTGTGCTGTAATTGGGTCAATAAACCATAGTTACGCCATGCAAATATATGTAAAAGACCTAGATGCAGATGGAGTAAACCCTGAGAAGATTATAGAGATGCTATACAGAGGAATGGAGAAGACAATTCACAATTAAAGGATTTAAAAGAAAGATCCTTCGCTACGCTCTGGATGACAAGATTTTGTCATTCCGAGCTTGTCGAGGAATCTGGCGACCAAAGGTCGCCCCTAGCATTTTAATTGTGATTTGTGAATTGTGATTTGTGCATTGTTTGTG
>CAZRXS010000158.1:0-1527 GCA_964604145.1 uncultured Gudongella sp.
GGTATGGATGTTGGATATAGCCTAAGGGGTAGCTTTAAATTAGAAGGTGAGGATAATAACTCTACTTTATTTGTTCAGCAAAACAATCCACCATTTATCCATATTAGGACAGATGATAGGTTGTATATAATTAACTTTAAAGAAAGAGAAAGAACAAGTGAGCTTTATAAAAAAATCGAGATTAGCATAAAATAAATGGAGTCAAAGACTCCATTTATTTTATCTCTCTATTATAAAATCAACTGCTTTTTTAAGCACATTTTGGTCAGAGTCTCGTAAAATCACTGCGTATTCTCCCATCAATGGTGCAAACTCAGGAGGGCTTGGTGAATTGTAGACAAGCATATCCCTATAGATTTCTCTTGCTTCATTTATATTATGTTTGGGTGGATTAGGACTAATTTTTAGTCCCACAAAGCTAGAAAAGTAAGGCTTATCTAATATTGGAAGGAGCTCTTTACCAGCTATCATTTTAGCGTATTGTTTATATATATCTGAATCCTCTGCAAAGTTAATTGCATCTAAGCAAAGCCCTCCAGGAGGACGTGATTTAATATCTAAAAACACTAAGCTATCGTCAGGAAGTCTGAAAAATTCTAAATGGAAAAAACTTTCTTTAACATTAAATGCAGTTAATATTTGTCTTCCTCTTTCCAATAAGTCATCTGGAATAGTCCTTTGGATGTAAAATATGCTATCTAAGTTATCTAATATAGTTTCCATATGACCTGCAGCATAATGCATAGAAGATATCGAAACAAGATCCCCTTCTTTATCAACTAGGCCATCAAATGTAATTATGGGTGCCTGGATAAACTCTTCTATGATAAAATCTATGTCTGGTTTTTCAATAAAAAACTTACTTAACTCTTTATCACTATTAAGTCTATAAGTATATTCACCACCTAAAGACTTCTCAGGTTTAATGCAAACAGGATATTTGATTTTATTTATAAAAGTTTTAGCCTCTTCAATATTTTTTACAGCTTTGCCTTTTGTAGTAGAAATACCAGAAGAGGTACAGAGCTCTTTTGTTTGTGATTTGTACTTTAGAACTTTCAAAGCCTTACTCTTTAAACCAGGTACATTAAAATCTTCCCTTAACTGTGCATCAAGCTCTAGGTAGTATTCATTATGTGATTCTATCCTATCGATTTTGCCATATTTAAAAGTCAAGAATGCACATGCTTTTAACATCTGATTGTAGTCATTCATATCATTTACTTTGTAGTATTCTGTAAGCGATGATCTTAATTCTGGGTCGAGAAGATCATAGGCTTCAGAACCAATTCCTAGAACAGTTACACCTTCTTCATTTAATCTAATAGCAAATTGCTTGTAATTTGGCGGAAAATGGGGAGAAATAAATACATAGTTCATAATAACGAGCCTCCTTTGCTTAAATTATTTTAAAAGCACTTATAATTATCTCTACATTGTACTAATACCCTTATTATTTATATTTCCACTTTATTTCTTAATTGCTTTAATAATTAACCTGTTATTTTTTAGCTTATGGCTAGAAGT
>CAZRXS010000159.1:0-1523 GCA_964604145.1 uncultured Gudongella sp.
TTAAATGATTTAATATTTGAATATAAATTGGCAAACCGTTATCAAAATCCATAATATCACCTCCAAAACAAGTATTAGTGTTCTAGTTGTATAATACACTGATACTTGTATTTTGTCAATAAAAAAAGATCTTTAAAGATCTTTTTTTTATATTAAGCATTCATCTTGTGACTTTTCTCTGCGCAAATTTTCATAGCTTCTAATATAGCTGCCCTAAAACCCATTTCTTCAAGTTTTGAAACTGCTTCAATAGTAGTTCCTCCTGGAGAGCACACATTGTCCTTTAACTCTGCTGGGTGCAGTCCTGTTTCTAGGACCATTTTTGCTGCACCCATCACAGCTTGGGCTGCAAATATATATGCTTGATCTCTCTTCATTCCTTGGAGCACAGCCCCATCTGCCATTGCTTCTATCATTATATAAATATATGCAGGTGAAGATCCACTTACTGCTGTAACTGCGTTCATTAATTTTTCATCTACTATTTTTGCTTTTCCAAAGCTATTAAATATTGATAAAACATCTTCAATTTCATCCTTATTCAATCCATCTCCCATACTTAAAGCTGTCATTCCTAATCCAACTCTTGCAGGCGTATTTGGCATAGCTTTTACAAATTTATTAGTGTTTTTGAGTTTATCCTTTAAATATTGAATCGATATTCCTGCACCAATAGTTATTACTAGTAAATTCTGTTTTACAACTGAAGAAATCTCTTCTAAAACTTCTTTATGGATATTTGGTTTTATTGCCAAAATTAAGTAGTCTGATTTTTCTACTACAATCTTATTATCAGAAAAAACTTCTATATCAAATTCAGACTTTATACTATCCCTTGTTTTTTTTGTCTTTGCAGATGCAATTATGTGATCTTTATCGACTAATTTAGATCTTATTAATCCATTTATAATCGCCTTACCCATATTACCAGCACCAATAAATCCAATCGTCTTATCCATTAAATCACTCCTTAAAAATAAAAACTAATTATGTTCTTCTAGTAAAATTATTACCACATTTAGGACACTTGATATTCACTCTGCCTTTTTTTCTGGGAACTCGCATTTCTTTGCCACAATGTGGACATTTAAAATACTTATAATCTTTTGAATTTTTAACTTTGTTTTTAAATTTATTAAACTTATTCTTAATAGGATTAAACCAAAGAAGAAATTTTTGGTTTTCACTGTATCTCTTTGGGATATTCCTTGAAAATATCCTAAAGTAAGCAATTATTAAGATAACAAATCCTATGGTGTTTAATATTGCATACTTTACAAAGATATTCACTAGTATAAAAGCTAGTGCTAGCATAATCATTGTATTTGATAGTTTATCAACTCCATATCTTCCTACCATAAACTTTTGTAGCCAATTTTTCATCTAATATCTCCTTGCTTTTTAATCTTTATTTCGAAATTTAAATACTTTAATCTTTATTATATCAGATAGAGATTTAATATCCACGAAAAAGTAGTCCCTCGATTTTTCGAGGGACTTTCTTTATTTATCCATTTGGATAT
>CAZRXS010000160.1:0-1515 GCA_964604145.1 uncultured Gudongella sp.
CTGCTGGTGATAATGCAAAAGGAATTATGGCAGGAGAAGAGAAAGTATTACCAGGCAAAACAGAAAGTGTTGAAGAAGAAGTTACTAGACCAAGCAGTGGCGGTGGATCTTCTACACCTGATGTGGATTTTAAACTTGATAGTGCTACATTAAAGATAGGTACAGCTAATCCGGTAGAAGCAACTATCGATGGAAATAATATTATTGTTACATTACCTACATCAGATTCTGAAGAAAATTATGAAATAGTTGCTAATTTCAACAAGTCAGTAACTGTAGAATCTGTTAAATATGTAAAAGGTACTAGCAAACTAGAAGTTGCAGATCTTTTTGTTTCTAAAGTAGATCTTAATCAAGATGATCAAAAACAATTAAAAGCTACATTAAGCAAGCAAGTTACAGATCTTCATTTTGAAATTTATGGAGATGATACAGATGTTGTAGTAGAGGTAATAGTTAAAGAAGGAACAAGACTGCACACATTTACAATTACTGTTAGCAAAGAAGGATAACCATAATAACCATAAATAACTGCAACAAACACTTACAGGCTAGATTAAACTCTAGCCTGTAATTATTGCATTTGGTGAGCCAAGCGTTGATATAGAAATTAAATATGGATGGTATTAATTATAGGTAAACTTGATTGGTGGGTAAATGGATGAAAATAAAGATAATTCCTTGGTTATTGGTGATATTTTGGATGGCATTGATATTTAATTTATCTCATCAACAAGCCTATAAATCTAATCGACTAAGCAAAGGAGCAACAGAAATAATTGTAGAAACTATTGAAAAAGTAGCTCCTAATATAGTTGTAAATAAAAGGAGCTTTAACAATACATTGCGAAAAAATGCGCATTTATTTGCCTATTTTGTTTTAGGAATTTTAGTCACTAATGCCTTAAGAAGTAGTGGGGTAACTGGGTATAGAGCTATGGGATTAGCCATATTTATATGTGTGTTGTATGCTATTAGTGATGAAATCCATCAATTATTTATTCCAGGAAGAGGAGGGCAAGTCAAGGATGTAATTATTGATAGTGCTGGGGCTATTGTTGGGGTTTTAGGGTATAGAATTATAAGGGCATGACTTTGTAGTTGGATTATTGTTTAAATAATGAATATTATTCTAAATTTGAGCATGTAAATAATAATATATTAAATATGCTATATTTAAATTAAATCAAAAGAATTCTCCTTTTGATGAAAAGCTGATTTGGCCTTTAAAGCATAAATTCCCCGAAAATGGAGTCACTACTGATTATTTTCAATGCTTAGTAGTAATAAAGGACTCGGAAGAAATGGATGGTTTTTATTAATCAGTTATACTAAATCATAAGTTCTCATGATATAATATTATATATAAGTGAAGGGTGAAATTGGAGGTGCTCAAATGACTAATGAAGAATTTCAAAAGATAGTATTAGAAGAGTTAAGAAGTTTGAAAGCAGGGCAGATTAATCTAGAAGCAAGACAGAGTAATTTAGAAGAAGGCCAGAGAGAAATAAAAAA
>CAZRXS010000161.1:0-1513 GCA_964604145.1 uncultured Gudongella sp.
GTATGTGGCAGATTATTATAAGGGGAGAGAATTTCTAACAGGTTTTACTGGCTCTTCAGGAACAGCTATTGTAACTCTAGATAAGGCTATCTTATGGACCGATGGTAGATACTTTATTCAAGCAGAAGAGCAAATTAAAAATACAGAATTTGTCCTATATAAAATGGGTACACCTAATTATCCTAGTGTAAAAGAATGGCTAGAAAAGAACCTTACAGAAGGAGATAACTTAGCCATAAATCAATTCCTTGTTTCACAAAAGACTGTCGATAATTTAAGAGATTCCTTAATGAAAAATGGAGTAGTTATAACTCTTACTAAAGACTTACTCCATGATATTTGGCTAGATAGACCGAGTTTGCCAACCAGCCAAGTTTTTAAATTAGATATAGAGTACACAGGAAGATCTGTAGCAGACAAGTTAAAAGAACTAAGAGAAAACTTACAAGTCTACGGAGCAGATTATTTTTTATTATCTAGCTTAGATGATATTGCCTGGTTATTTAATATTCGAGGGGGTGATGTAAGCCATACTCCTGTTGTAATATCTTATGCCCTGATATCCTCACAATCAGCAACTTTGTATATTGATAAGAATAAACTGTCAGTGGATATAATTGAAGGTTTAAAAAAACAAGGAGTTTCTATTTCTGCTTATGAAGATATAAGAGAAGATGTAGAAAATATCTCTATAGAATCAAAGATTCTTCTTGATAAATCAAAAACAAATGCCTGGATTTATTCTGCTATTAAAGATGGTTTAGAAGTAATAGATAAAACAAATATTACAGAAGGCTTAAAGGGGAAGAAAAATGCAACTGAATTAGAAAACCTAAAGAAAGCATTTATAAAAGATGGTGTTGCTTTAACTAAATTTTTCTATTGGATTGAACATGAAATTGACAATATAGAAATAAATGAGATTAGCGCTGCACAAAAGCTTCTGGAACTAAGAGAAGAACAAGAGGGATTTATCGAGCCTAGTTTTTCTACAATATCAGCTTATGGACCTAATGGAGCGATGATGCATTATTCTGCGACAAAAGATTCTTTTTCAAAGTTAAAGCGAGAAAACTTCTATTTAGTTGATTCTGGTGGGCACTATTTCAATGGCACAACCGATATTACAAGGACAATATCTTTAGGGGAGCCTACAGATGAAGAAAAAAGAGATTTTACACTTGCTTTAAAAGGTCACATTAATTTAATTTCTGCAAAGTTTTTAGAGGGTACTTCCGGCCATGCACTAGATATTTTAGCTAGATATCCTCTATGGCAAGAAGGTATAGATTACAAGAGTGGAACTGGTCATGGTGTAGGCTATTTACTCAGTGTTCACGAAGGACCTCATAGGATTTCAACAGTGCCTAATGAAGTAGCACTAGAAGAGGGTATGGTAGTTACAGTTGAGCCCGGAGTTTACAAGCAGGGCAAATATGGAATAAGACATGAAAATGTAGTAAATGTAGTAAAAGATGTTTATAATGAATTTGGACAGTTTATGAGTTTTGAT
>CAZRXS010000162.1:0-1509 GCA_964604145.1 uncultured Gudongella sp.
CTACATGCAAAAGAAGTATTTGGAGATACTGTATCTTATCTAAAAGTTGGATTTAGCTGGCCATTACCAGATAAAAAAATTAGAGAGTTTGCAGATAGGGTTGAAAATATTTATGTAATAGAAGAAAATGAGCCATATATGGAACAATATATAAAGGCTATGGGAATAAAATGTATAGGAAAAGAAATTTTCTCAGTTTGTGGAGAAATAAATCCACAAATAATAAGAGAAGCTATTTTGGGTGAAAAGCCAGAAGAAGGATATTCTATGGATATTCTCCCTCCAAGTAGGCCACCAGCATTATGTGCAGGTTGTCCTCACAGAGGCATTTTTTATGAAATGTCAAAATACAAAAATAAAATCCATGTAACTTCAGATATAGGTTGCTATACACTTGGTGCGATGGCACCTCTTAATGTAGGTGATACAATAATATGTATGGGCGCTGGTATTTCTGCTGGAATTGGGTTTGATAGAACAAATAGAATAGCAGCTAGAGATAAAAAGACTTTTGGAGTAGTTGGAGATTCAACATTTTTTCACTCAGGAATAACAGGCCTTATAGATGCAGTTTATAATGGGAGCAATATGGTTACAGTAATTTTAGATAATAGAATTACTGCTATGACAGGCCATCAAGAAAACCCAGGTACAGGAAAAAATGCTAAAGGCGTTGAATCACCGATAATTGACCTTGTAGGCCTTGTAAAAGCAATTGGAATTAAAGATGAAAATATAAGAGTGATAGATCCATATGATATGGCAGCAAATAAAGAAGCGGTTAAATCTGCAATGGTAGCCCAAGAGCCCTTTGTTATAGTTACAAAACAGCCTTGTGCTTTGATTAAGACTGTAGTTAAAGAAAGAGAAGGTCTTTATTCGCAAGTTAATCAAGAACTTTGTAAAAAGTGCAAAACCTGCTTAAAAATTGGTTGCCCTGCAATTTCAATGATAGATAATGTAGTTTCCATAGATACAACCCAATGTAATGGGTGTGAGGTTTGCGTTCAGGTTTGTCCATTCCATGCAATAGAATCCTTTGGTAAGGGGGTAAAATAATATGGCTAAGAGCTTATTGTTAGTTGGAGTAGGTGGTCAAGGAACAATTCTTGTATCAAAAATCCTTTCTGAGGGACTCCTTGAAGAGGGATATAGCGTTAAAATGGCTGAGATTCATGGGATGAGTCAAAGAGGAGGAAGTGTTACCACCCAAATTAGATTTGGAGATAAGGTTTATTCTCCTACGGTAAATAAAGGAGAGGCAGATGTTTTAGTGTCATTTGAAAAAGTAGAAGGATTAAGATATATTCCAATGTTAAAAAAAGGTGGAACTTTAATAATTAACACTGAGGAAATTTATCCACTGCCTGTTCTTATAGGAATGGAGGAATATCCTGAAGGGGTTATTGAAGAAATGGAATCAAAGATAGAAAACCTTGTAGCCGTTGATGCAAAGTCCATAGCAAATGAACTAGGAGAACCAAGATCTACGAATATTGTAATGCTTGG
>CAZRXS010000163.1:0-1506 GCA_964604145.1 uncultured Gudongella sp.
GACTACCAATAAACCCAAGTCCTCCTGTTACTAGTATATTCATCTGTTTGCTCCTCTCTGATTCTTTAACACAAGTACTGTTCATGCAAACTTATTATTTTAATATACACTCTTTGTAATATTCTATTGTCCTAACTAATCCTTCTTTTAAAAAAATAGTTGGCTCCCATCCCAAATATTTTTTAGCTTTAGCTATATCCGGTTTTCTACGCTCTGGGTCATCAAGAGGCAATGGTTTAAATACAATTTTAGAATCAGAATTAGTCAATTTTATAATAGTCTTTGCAAGTTCATAAATAGTAATTTCTTCTGGATTGCCTATATTAATAGGTCCTGGCAAACCTTTATCTGTTTTCATAAAAAGTATCATTGCATTTACCAAGTCATCCACATAACAAAAACTTCTAGTTTGCATCCCATCTCCATATATTGTTATATCCTCACCTTTAAGTGCCTGCACAATAAAGTTGCTAACAACTCTTCCATCGCCGACTGACATTCTGGGACCATATGTATTGAAAATCCTCATAATCTTTACATCTACACCATATATTCTATGATAATCCATAAAAAATGTTTCAGCAGCTCTCTTGCCTTCGTCATAGCAAGATCTTATTCCTATAGGATTGACATTCCCCCAGTATTCTTCATTTTGGGGATGTATAGTAGGATTTCCATAGACTTCGCTTGTACTAGCCTGTAAGATTTTAGAACCTGTCCTTCTTGCCAAACCCAACATATTTACCGAACCGTAAATACTTGTCTTGGCTGTTTTAATTGGATCATACTGATAGTGAATAGGGCTTGCAGGACAAGCCAAGTTATATATTTCATCACATTCCACATATAATGGTTGAGTAATATCATATCTAATAAACTCAAAATACTTATTCTCCATTAGATGCCTTATATTCTCCTTGTTCCCAGTAAATAAATTATCTACACAGATTACATAGTATCCCATTTTGAGTAATTTCTCGCATAAATGTGAACCAATAAACCCAGCTCCACCAGTTACTAAAGCTCTTTTCATTATAAGCTATCCTCCTAGCTATTTTCTACTTATAAGTCTTCTCAATGTCATTATAATCAAAATAAAATCCTGAATAATTGAATAATTTCCAATGTAGTATAAGTCAAGCTTAAGCTTGTCCTCAGGTTTGGTATCATACTTTCCCATTAATTGAGCATAACCTGTTAAACCAGCTTTAACACGTGTTCTATAGCTAAACTCAGGAATAGCTTTTATATACTCCCTGGCGATTTCAGGTCTTTCTGGCCTAGGTCCTACTAGAGACATCTCGCCTTTAAAAACGTTTATAAACTGTGGAATCTCATCAAATCTAGTTTTTCTTATAAACTTTCCGACTTTTGTAATCCTATGATCGTCATTGCTTGCTAATCTAGGTATTCCATCACATTCTGCATCTTCAATCATGCTTCTAAATTTCATCATCTTAAAAACCTCGTTATCTTTGGTAAGTCGATTCTGCTTAAATATAATTG